>JAKALX010000425.1 GCA_021823905.1 Chloroflexota bacterium
GCGAGACACCGTTCACCGTCAACTGCGCCAAGCCAACAGCCCCCGCCGCTTCTTCCGCTTCGGCCGCTGCCCGAGCATTCGCGACGCCCCGGCCAGGGCGAGACCCAGTGCCACCCCGCCGGCGCGACGCGACGTGCGCGCCGCAAGCGATCCCTTGCGCCTGAGCTCGTCCCGGTCCACCCGGCCGGCCGTCTGGCGGACCCTCTCTGGAGTCTGGCGTGTGGTCTCACCGAGCGCGCGGAGCACGTCGTTCGCGGCCTGCCGGGCGCGCTCGACGTCGATCTCCTGGAGTGTCTGGCGGGCGCGGGCCACGCTGTCGCGGCTGGCAGCCGAGAGTTCACCGGCGAGCTCGGCCGCGCGCCGCCGAGCCTGTTCCAGATCGATGCCCGGTACTTTGGCCGGAATCCTGTCGGCTGCCGTCTCGGCCACCGCGCGCGCTTTGCCGCGCAGACCCTGATTCCGGCGTTGAGAACGCTGCCGCCTGAGCAGCACGCCGATCCCCGCAATCGCGAGCGCTGCCCCGACTCCGGCGAGAACCAGCGACCCAACGCCGATCCGGGGGCGCCGTGCCGCCTCATGGTCTTCCACCAATTGCTGCAGGGGTGGCGGCTCACCCGCCGCCGCCGGCGCGAACAGCCCCTGATCGAGATCGCCGAGAAAGTCGCGCACCGCCTGGGTGAAGTCGTCGGGATTGTCGCCCGGCACACTGTGACCCGCTCCGGGGACTACCACGAGGCGCGCGCGCTCCATCTCCCGTGCGGCGCGTTCGGCCACGTCGGCAGTCAGCACGTCGCTTTCGCTCCCTCGAACGAGGAGCGTGGGTACCGCGACGCTCCGGAAGAGCTGCCACATCTGGTCGTTGGAAAGCTCGCTGCCAATGCGCAGACCGTTGTCCTGCTCGCGGAAGCGGCGGTCGAACTTCCAGGTGTATTTGCCGTTTTCCGTTGGGCGCAGCCGATGGCGCATCCGTTCCCGTATGTTCTCGATGCTCCGGCGCTGGTTGAAGCGGTGCGCCATTTCAACGAACTCCTCGAACTCGAGCTCGTCGGGCCCGCGCGTGAAGCGCACGATGTTGTCGACGCCCTCCTTCGCGGATTCTGGGCCAACGTCCACCAGCACGAGGGCGCGGACGTGCTCGCGGTGCTGCACGGCATAGGCAACGCTGTTCAGCCCGCCCATGGAATGGCCAATGAGGATGAACCGATCGAGGCCAAGCGTCTGCCGGAAACCTTCGAGGTCGTCGACGAACGCCTGACGGGTGTAGTCGCCGTCACTGGCCCAGTCGCTGTCGCCGTGGCCCCGCTGGTCGAGGGCGATCAGCCGGTAACGATCCTGCATGCGCTCGGCGAACTCGTCGAACATGTGCCCGGAAACGCCGAAACCGTGGAGCATGACGATCGCAGGAGCGCCTGGGTTGCCCCACTCCTGGTAATGCAGCTTGAGGTTGCCGACGCTGGCATCGTGCTCGAGGTACCCGGTTGTGACCACGAGAACCACCCCCACGCAGAATCCGCTGCGACGCAGCCGGAACTTCGATGATAGCACCGACGGCGCGCGCCGAATTGTCGAAGAGGGAATCAGGCGAGGGACGGAAGGCCCTGCTCGCGAAGCAATCGGTTGTAGTTGTTTACCACCGAGTCGCCCTGGTACGCCCAGCCACCGCCAGGGTTGAACGAGTAGTTGTAGGCCGCGCGAACCGCGTACTCGCCGGAATACCCGGCCTTCTGGCCGGCGTGCCACGCCTCGGCGAGCCCCTTCGCCCCCCGGTCGGCGTTGATCTCGGGGTCGAACCGGCTGTCGCCCATCCCCGCGCCATAGCCGTGGTCGTGAAGCTGGAACAGGCCCACCGAATGCCCCTGGTCGCCAACCGCGTCGGGCCGCCCGCCACTTTCCGAAAGCATGACAGCTTTGAGGAACAGCGGCGGGACGTTGTACTTCTGCCCAAGCCGGTTCAGCATCGAGTCCCACTGGTTCGGATCTGCGCTGCTGTTCGACTGGACCGGCGTGTGCGGCATGTAGCCGGTCGCGCGCGCACCGCTCGCCCGCGCGCCTGTCGCCGGCAGGGCAGCCTGGCCGCGCTTTCGCGACGGCGCCGCCGCTTCGGGAAGCTGAAACTTCTGGGCAACCGCCCCGGCGCTCTGCCCACGCGCCAGCAGCCCGGCTTCGTAGAGCGACACGTGCGCCTCGGAGGGCTTCCCGCCAGCGGTCGGATCGAGCGCCATTGTTCGACCATGCTGGACCGCAACCGAAGGTTTCGGTATCGATGGAGAACCGCATCGCGTGCACCGAAAACCCCTAAGCTGGACCCTACAATGACCGACCACCGCATCCCTGACCCCACCCTCATGGCCCGGCTCCAATTGAGCGTGAAGGGCGTCGACTGGGCCGCCAGCCTGGTGGCGCCCTGGCAGCACGAGCAACTCCGCGGCCAGTGGTCCGCGCATCAGCACCTCTTTCACCTCGTCGCGGTCGAAACCGAGGTGTTCCAGCCGCGTTTGCGGCGGATGCTCGACGAGGATCGCCCGGTGTTCGCAGATTGGAACGAGAACGACCACATGGGCGAGAGCTACGTTCCGGCGGAGAACTTGCAGTCCCTCGCCGAGCGCGTGATGTCCGAGCGCGAGAAGACAGTCGGGGTGCTGAAGGGGCTCACGCCCGACCAATGGTCACGAAGCGGCCGCTGGCCCGCGGGAGAAGTCGACATCGCGTGGGTCGCCGAGCGCGCACTGGCCCACGGCCTTGAGCACTTCGTCGCGCTCCTCAACCTGCACCAGGAATTCGACCGGCTGCAGGCGAAGCGCTGGCTTGCGTAGTCTCGCGGCTACAAAGGCACAGCCTCGTAGCGGCCGGCGCGGAGCGCCGCGACGAGCGTCTGATTATCGGTTATGTCGGCGATGAAGCGCGTCGCCGCTTTGCCGATTTCCGCCGGCGCATGGGCGTCGGAACCGCCGATCCCCGGCAGGCGAAACCCGTGGGCGAGGCCGGAAGCCGCGAGATTCTGAAGCCGCGTGTCCGAGCCGTTCACGGCTTCGACCGATTCGAAATATTCGACCGTCTCGTGCGTGACCTTCAGGAGGCCGTCCCGGGCGGGGTGGGCGAGAAAGAGCAGCCCGCCACAGGCGACAGCGGCGGCGTGGGCCGCTCGGGCGCTCGCAAAGCGGGCGTCGCCGCCTGCCAGACCAAAGGCCAGCACGTGGCCGAGGTCGGTCGTGAGCTCGACACCGGAAAACACCGGGAATCCGGTCCGATCACGCAGGGCCTCCAGCTCAGATTCGGGCCAGAACGCGTCGTGCTCGGTCAGGCAGACGCCATCGAGACCGCGAGCGCGGGCGAGATCCACTAAAACCTCTGGCCGCAACGCGCTGCAGGTCGAACGCGGCAGCGTGTGGCAATGGAGATCGAGGAGCACTAGGAGTCTGCCGGTTTAGCGGAGTGGGGGGCGAATGGGAGCGGAATGCGGTGATGGGAGAGACGGATGGCGTTGCTGGGGCGGGAGGCGAGGGCGTCGGGCGCAGGAGGGCCGCGTGGAAGGGGT
>JAKALX010000033.1 GCA_021823905.1 Chloroflexota bacterium
GATCTGCCCGATTCGCCGACGACACCGACGGTCTTGCCGGCCCAGATCTTGAGCGACACCTTGTCGACGGCCTTGAGCGTCGGCGGCGGCTGACGTAGGCTCGTCCGCCGCAACTGGTAGTGCATGGAGACGCCGACGAGTTCGACGATCGGCAACGCATTCGACGAGGCAACGTTGATCATCGGGGGCGAGGGAACGGTCGCCGGCGCGGTCATGACGTCGCCTCCCAGCAGGCCACCGTGTGCGACTCGCCGACGGTAGTCGTCGGCGGGTACTCCTCGCGGCAACGCTCCGTTGCCTTCGGGCAGCGCGGGACGAACGGGCAGCCGCTCCCGAGACGCCTCACGTCAGGGGGCTGCCCCGGGATGGTATTGAGCCGCTCTCGCGAAGCGTTGAGCTTCGGTACGGCGAGCATCAGCGCCTGCGTGTATGGATGGCGGGGCCTGTCGAAGATCTCGGTGATCGGGGCGTGCTCGACGATCCTGCCGGCGTACATCACGGCGACGTCATCGCAGATCCGTGCGACGACCGAGAGGTCGTGCGTCACAAGGATCATCCCCAGGTCCAGGTTCTGCTGCACCTCCTTCAGGACACGGAGGATCTGGAGCTGAACAGTCACGTCGAGCGCCGTCGTCGGCTCGTCGGCGATGAGGAGCGACGGGTGGCACTCGATCGCCATCGCGGTCACGACGCGCTGGCGTTGGCCGCCGCTGAGCTGGTGGGGGTAATCGCGCACCCGCCGCTCCGGCACGGGGATGCCGACCTGGCGCAGCGCGCCGACCACACGCTCGTGGAGCTGGTTACCGCTGCGAACGTGCTGGTGGTAGCGGAGCGGCTCCTCCATCTGATTGCCAATCGTGTAGACCGGGTTGAGCGAGGTCATCGGGTCCTGGGTTACCACCGAGATCTCGGCGCCGCGAATTGCGCGGATCTCGTCCTCCGAGAGTGTCAGCAAGTCGCGGCCCTTGAACAGGACCTGCCCGCCGGCGATGCGCGAGGCGGTCTTCGGGAGAAGCCGCACGATCGACATGCAGGTGACGCTCTTCCCGCTGCCGGATTCGCCGACGATCCCGAGCGTCTGACCACGATTGAGCGTGAACGACACACCGTCGACGGCGCGTGCCGTCCCGGAGCGGGTCACAAAGTGCGTGTGCAGATCGCGCACTTCGAGGAGCGGGCTCGTGTTCGCTTCGGACGCCATCAAAGTGCCCTGAACTTCGGATCGAGCACCCGGCGCAGCCAGTCCCCGATCAGGTTGATGGAAAGACAGGTGAGGGCGATTGCCAGCCCCGGCAGGATCACGAGCGCGTTGTTCACGCCGATGTAGTCCTTGCCGGCCGAGAGCATGCCGCCCCAGGTCGCCTGTGGAGGCGGAACGCCGAGCCCCAGGAAACTGAGCGACGCCTCGATGATGATGACGGCGCTGAGCTGCAGCGTAGCGAGAATGATGAGCGGATTCACGATGTTCGGCAGGATGTGCCGGCCGAGGATGCGCAGGCTGCCGCAGCCCGCGACCTGTGCCAGCTTGACGTAGTCCGCGTCGCGAATCCGCAGCACCTCGCCCCGCAACACCCGCGTATAGCCGGACCACGTCATGAAGACCAGCACGAGGATGAGGTTCTGGGTGCTCGCGCCGAGCGCGCCGACCACCGAAATCGCGACGAGCAGGAACGGGACCGCGAGGAAGACGTCGGTGACCCGCGAGATCACGACGTCAACGGCGCCGCGGAAGTAGCCGGCGACGACCGCCAGCAGCGTCCCCAGCCCTCCGGCGCCGATGACGACGGCAAGTCCAACGAACAGCGAGATGCGCGCCCCATCGATCAGCCGGCTGAGCACGTCCCGCCCAAGGCTGTCGGTGCCGAACGGATACGACCAGGCGCCGCCGAAGCCGATGGGCGGCTGGAGATTTCGGAGAAGGTCCGGGTGATCAGGATCGTGCGGCTCGATGAACGGGGCGAAGATGCCCGCGAAGACGACGACGGCGAGGATCGCGAGCGGGAGGAGCGGCATCCCTCGGAGCCGGTTCCAGGTCCGGGCGACGGCAGTGCGCGGCCTGGGACCAAGCGCGGCAGACTGCGGCATTCCCTGTGCTTCCTGCGTCATGTCAGCCGGATCCGTGGATCAATGAAGGCGTAGAGCAAGTCCACGCCGACATTCAGGAGCACGAGGAAGCTGGACGTCACCAGGACGATCGTCTGCACGAGCGGATAGTCGCGGGAGAAGATCGCCTGCACGGTTAGCTGGCCGATGCCGGGCCAGGCGAAGATGTTCTCGATGATGACCGATCCGCTCACGAAGAAGATGAGCTGCAACGAGAAGAGCGTGAGGATCGGGATGAGGGCGTTCCTGAAGGCGTGCTTCCAGATGACGCGTGACTCAGGCAGCCCCTTGAGCCGGGCGAGGCGAACGTAGTCCGTCTCCATCACGTCGAGCATCGACGAGCGCGTCATTCGCGCGAGCGCTGCCATCGAATACCAGGCGAGGCTAACGGCTGGCATGATGTAGGTGAGCGTTCCGTGCTTGCCGGAGGTGGGCAGCCAGCCAAGGTTCACCGAGAAGATGAGCATCAGGAAGATCGCGATCAGAAACGACGGGACCGCCTGCCCAAGAAGCGCGATGATCGTGATCACCCGGTCGGGCATTCCGCCGGCATGGGTCGCGCCAAGGACACCCACGGAGACGCCGCCCAGCAGAGCGACCACAGCCGCCACCGCGGCAAGCTGCAGGGTGTTCGGGAAGCGTTTGGCGAAGACCTCAAGCGCAGGCTCGCCAAACCGGAACGACTTCCCGAAATCGCCGGTGACCACGCCTTTGAGGAAGATCCCGTACTGGACCGGCAGCGGCCGGTCCAGTCCAAGGGCGTCGCGGATGTCCTGCCGCTCCTGCGGGGTCGCCTCGGGCGGGACGAGGAGCGCGCCCGCGTCTCCACTGAGGCGCGCAAGCGCGAACACGATCACCGAGATGCCGAGGATCGTGATCGCAGCCTGGCCGAGACGAGAAGCGACGTATGCAAGCATTCGCGGATCAGGACGAGAGCGTCAGCGTTTCAAGGCCGTTGACGTACGGCACACCGGCGATTCGGTCCCAGCCCTTGATCTTGCTGCCGGTCGCCCAGAGGGAGTCCACGAACGGCGAGGGGATCATGTAGAACCCGTCGTATACGATCTTGAGCCCCTGCTTCACCAGCTCGTTCTGCTTGTTAGGGTCGAACTCCGCTGAGAGCTTCGTGATGACGTCCTGCAGATCCGGGATGTAATCGGTGGTGCTGTAGGCGGCGCCGGTCTTGTAGTAGCCGACGAGCAGCAGCGCCCCAGACGAGAAGTTCGGGAACGAGATCGGGCCGAGGCCGCGGGGCGTCTTCGCCTGGAACTCGGTGAAGTAGGTGCCGGACTCCTTGGTCTCGATCTTGGTGTTGACGCCAATCTCCTTCCAGAAGCCAGAGTACGCCTGCATGATCTCCGGGATCAGCGGGTATGAGGAGGACGTGTAGGCGCCGAGCGTGAAGTTGCTGCCGGTGGCCCCAGCCTGGCTGATCAGTGACTTCGCCCGGGCGACATCCTGGGCGCGTGGCTTGAGGGTGCCCGCGTCGAAGCCGGATGAGTTCGGAAAGATAAGGACGCCCGGCGACGGGTTGCCCATCTTCAGCAAGCTCTTGGCGACCTGGTCCTGGTTCACCGCGATGTTGAGCGCTTCCCGGAACCGCGGGTCTTTCTGAACCGAGTTCGTGTTCGCGTCCCAGAGGTCGAAGAACCGAACCGTTAGGAGCGCGGTGTTCGCGGTCTTCACGATCTTGACGCTGGACTCGTTCTTCAGGCTGTCAGCGGCGGGGCCGACGATGCCCTCGATGACGTCCGCCTCGCCCGTTTTGATCTGTGCGAGGCGCGTCTGCTGCTCGGGCACGATGTTGAGCCTGATCGTCTTGACGTGCGGGATGCGCGCGGGGTCGTAGTAGTTCTCGTTCGCCTGGAGCTCGACGAACTGGCCCACGCTGTTCTTGGTCACCTGGTAGGGGCCAGTGCACATCGGGGTCTGCTTGAACGTGTCTGCGCCGACCTTCTCGTAGTAGGCGCGCGAGGCAACCGGCCAGCCTCGTGGCACGCCCGTCACGCCGAGCTCTTCCATCTGGAATGGGATCGGCCGGGTGAACTTGACGACGATTGTCGCCGGGTCGGGCGCCGTGACCGAGTCAACGGCCTTCTTCAACACGACCGACGGCGCGGCAGGCGGATTCTGAGACGTGTAGGCGTCAAACGACCACTTGATGTCGTCCGCCGTCACCGGCGAACCGTCCCAGAACTTCGCACCCTGGCGAAGCTTGAATGTGATCGTCTGGGCGTCCGCCTGCTCGAAGGCGGTCGCGAGGGCCGGGGCTGGCCGGCCATCCGCGCCGATCCGGTAAAACCCTTCGAAGGCGTGGAGGAAGATCGGCGTCGAAAGCCCGCCCGTCTGGAAGAACGGACTGGTGGACTGTTCCTGGAGCGTCGCCACCGAAACGTTGGCATTACCAGCCGGCTTCGCCCGGGTCGCCGTTGTCGCGCTCGCGGCCGTTGTCGCCCCGGACTTGGCCGTGGACGGAGCCTGCGTGCCGCTGCTGCTACTGTCGCCGCCACCACACCCGACGAGTGCGACCGCTGCCCCGCCGACGGCCGTGACGCCCGCCGAACGCAGGAAGATCCTCCGGCGAATGCGCTGCTCCTGAAATCGCTCCCAGTAATTGGCTTCGCTTGACATGCTGGTTCCCCTCCGTTGTCGACCGGACTGACATTGACATCAGTGGCGGCGGAGCGACACTCTATCGAACTAATGGCGGGATGTCGAGTGCTCGTTTGGCCCTGGCGACACTTCCTTGACCCAGAGTCTCTCAGTGCAGCCCGGACACTCGTTTCCACGCCAACTCGACCTGGAGAAATACGTGAAGAACCGAGTCTGTGAACTGTTCGGCGTCCGTTACCCGGTCGTCATGGGGGCCGTGTCCCAGGATCCGGTGCTGGGCGCAGCTGTGTCGGAAGCGGGCGGGCTCGGCTGTCTCGCGGGCGCGCTGGTGGATCCCGCCGAGCTGCGCAATCGCATCCGCCGGTTCCGCGAGCTGACCGACAGGCCGTTCGCGGTAAATTTCCCCATCGTTCTCACGCCCGAGAAGCAGATCGAGGAGAAGATGCGGATGATGATTGACGAGCACGTCGCCGTCGTGATCACCTCCGCCGGAAACCCGAAGCTCTGGACGAAGTTCCTCCAGGATGGCGGCTGCAAGGTCGCGCACGTCCTGCCGACTCTCTACCACGCGATGAAAGCGGCGGAGGCCGGCGTCGACGCGATCATCGCCGAACCGGCGGAATCGGGCGGCTACCGGGGTGAGCACGAGGTGAGCATGATGGTGCTCATCCCCACGATTCGGCGCGCCCTGCCCAACATGCCGCTGATCGCCGCCGGCGCGGTTGCGGACGGCGCCGGCCTGGCGGCGGTCATGGCCCTTGGCGCCGAGGGCGTCCAGCTCGGCACGCGCTTCATCGCGACTGTCGAGTCGGGTGCGGCGGCACAGTCCAAGCAGCTCATCCTCGCAGCCACGGACACGTCAACGATGTCAGCCGAGGGGCGAGTCAAGCCCCGGGTCTCCAGGCCCGAATTCGCCGAGGCCGTCCTGGGCGAGCGGAAGCAGGTCCAAATGGGCCAGGTGTCGGCGCTCATCACCGAAATCCTGACCGTGAAGGACGTCATGCGCAGCCTGATCGACGGCGGTCTCGAAGCCTCGCAGGCGGCCACGGACGGGATTCGCGAGTTCGTACCCCAGATCGTCTAAGGGCTACGTCGAGAGCTGCCGATAGTCGCGGTACCAGTAGACGAGCGGCTTCCGCTGTGGCTGGTGGCCACCGTCTTCGACCGCGCCAACGAAGATCGTGTGGTCGCCAGCTTCCGTGATCGAATGGAGCCGGCAGTCGAAATACGAGACTGAGTCCTCGCGGATGGGGCTTCCGGTGACTCCTTTCCGGAATCCTGGCCGCTGCGGGTTATCGACATCGAGCGGGGGCCGCCCCGGCCTCGCGCAGTCGTTCGAGATGCCCTCGTGCTCTTCGGCCAGGACGCTCACTGAGAACGCCCCAGACTGAGCGATCATGTCGCGCATGCGGCTCGCGTTGCCGATGCAGACCATGACGAGCGGCGGAGTCAGCGAAACGGAGGAGAATGCGCTTACCGTTACCGCGTGGGACTCATTATCATGCGTACAACCGACGAGCGTGACGCCCGACGGAAATCTCGCGGCAGCTTCTTTCATCGCCTCAGGAGAAATCATGTCACTCCAGACCGGAATTTGGTCTCTTGATGGTCGCGGCCGAACGGGCGTTCGTTCGCCTTATACCCAGCTTCGGTTTTCCCTGTCAACCACCGGGAAGGCGGTCACAACTCGACGCCGTGAATGAGTGCACGACGCGCGACGCCATCCTCGACGCCGCACGCGACCTCTTCTTCGAGGAGGGCCTCCATCGCACCTCGATGCGCAGCCTCGCCAACCGCGTGGGCCTCGCCCAGAGCTCGCTGTACAACCATTTCCCAACCAAGGAAGCGCTGGTGATCGCCGTGATGGAGCGCAGCTTCGAGCTGGTGGACGGCACAGTACGCGCGGTATTCGAGTCGGCCCCACCGAGCCTGGACCTGCTCCATGCCGCCCTTCACGCACATGCACTCCAGCACATCCATGGCATCAAGGAGACGATGGTCTTCGAAGTAGAAGGGCGGCACATGTCACCGGTGATGCGCCAGCGCATCGTCGAGCTTCGCAGCATCTACGAGCACCGCTTTTACGACCTGGCCGAGCGCCTGGTCGCGGCGGGATGCCTGGACCCGACCGACCTCGTGACCCGCGTTCGCATGCTCTTGACGGCCGGCACACGAATCAACGGCTGGTTCCGTCCCGGAGGCGCCCTCACCGAAGAACAGGTCGCCGAGATCTACGCGAACTTCGGGCTGGCGTCGCTCGGCGTGCCGAACCGTTAGCCAGCAGGCCGGTGTGCCGGACCCGGTTGGGCCCGGCACACCGTAAGGAGGGGGTTGGCCCGAACTAGACGCGCGCGGCGCGCTTGCCCGCCGTGTGCGTGATGCCCGCGGCCTCGCGAGCGGCGTCCTTGGCGCCATCGAGGTCGTACTCGCGCATGGTGACAATCCGCTGGGCCGCGAGCCCGCCGCCCGCGGCGAGCGTGGTCACGAGCTCCCAGCCGCCGAACGAATCGGCGGTGAGGTCGCGGATCAGGTTGTACATGCGCATCCGGTCTTCGACCACGACGTTGTTCTTGGTGTGGAGGTATTTGTCCAGATATTTGGTCAGCTCCTCGTTGCGATAGTCGGCCTCGGTCGGAAGGGTGAGGACGAGTGCCCCGCTGAGGTCATGGAGTTTCTGCACCATCATGTGCCAGTTCGACGCCCCGTAGAACTTGCCGACATTCACAGCCATCGGGTCGGGGTAGACCATGCCCGTATCCGTCATCTTGTAGTTGCGGACCGCGTGCTCGAGCGACATGCGCAGCACTTCGGCGTAGAAGACAAGGTCCGAGATCTTCTCCTGGATGTGCGAGGCCTTTTCGATACCGTTCATCTCGCAGAGCAGCTGAGCGGTCCCGACAAGGAGCCTCGCGCGCTTGACCATGCCGATGAGCCCGCCGACGCGTTCCCACAGGCCAAGGGATTGCGCGAGCACGCCCGCCAGCTGGTATTCGCCGGCGAGGAAGACGCGGTCCCACGGTACGAAGACATCCTCGAAGATGACGAACCCTTCGGGAGCGTTGTGGCGGCCGCTGACCGGGTAGTCCATGTCGCTGAGGTTGGGGTGCGCGTAGGCGCGATTGATGATCTTGATGCCCGGGGTGTTGGTCGGGATTGAGAACGAGACGGACCACTGCTCTTCGCCGGGGCCCATCGCCTTCGTCGGCATGACCGTCTGCTCATGCACAAGGCTGGCGCCGGTGATGTGGAGCTTCGCGCCGCGGACGACGATCCCGTCGTTGTTCTTGTCGACGATCCGCAGGTAGAGGTCGGGGTCGTCCTGGTCTTTGGGATGGCGCGAGCGATCGCCCTTGGCGTCCGTGATCACCTGGTCCGCGCGGAGGTCGTTGTCACGGCAGTGCTTGTAGATTCGCTCGATGTTCTCGGCGTACTGGCCGTTCACCTTCGCGACCTGGTCCTTGATGTTGTAGAGCGCCATAAGGACGGCGGTCACACCGGTCGCGATGCCGGTAATGTGGCTCATCTCGATGCGCTTCTCGAGATCCTCGACCGAGGTCGGAACCTTGAAGATGCGGTGGGCGAGATTCCCGTCCTCGGTCGTATAGGTGCGGATATCCTTCGTCGCGGGGTCGTCGTAGACATAGTCCTCGGCGGCGTTGGCGATCGCGACATCGAACCAGGGATTCTTTGTGATGTCGGGGACGGATTCGCCCGCGATGTAAGTGACTCGGCCGTCGCGCAGGCTCTCGCGATACCAGGCCGGGGATTTGAGGCCCATGAGTAGTAACTCCTTAGGAAAGTAATTAGGGCCGGTTGGCGCGCGCTTGCAGTCATGGCAAGCCACCGAACGAACGGCCGTTCGGAGGGTTATACCGGTCCCCGCACGACGGTGTCAATCGCCGGTCCGCCATGTCCGTTTCCCTTGCCAAGCTCTGAACGAATGCTTATACCTTCGGGCCATGACGCAAGCAGCCGGTTTCCCCGCGCCTCACGGCGGCGCCCTCGAAGGGGTCCAGGTCATCGAATGGGGCAGCGGCCGGGCCTCCGCCTACGCAGGGAGGCTTCTCAGCGGCCTTGGCGCCCGTGTGGTTCTCGTCGAGCGAAACGAGGCTCGGCGCGAGCGCGCGTTCCCAGCCGACCCAGTCGCCAACCGCCCTCGGCAGGTCGCGGCGCTCACGCGCTTCCTCCACGGCGGAAAGCTTTCGGTCGAACTCGACCCCGGCTCCCGCCAAGGGCACGCCGACCTGCTTTCGCTCTGCCGGTCGGCCGACATCGTCGTGGTCGATCAGCCGGTAGCAGCGGTCGAGGCACTCGATCTCGCCCCGGAAACGGTCGCCGCCGCCTGCCCACGCGCGATCGTCGTGGCGACTACGCTGGCCGGCCTCGCGGCTGGCGCTCGCCACCTGCGCTATTCCGACCTCGCCGCACACGCCATTTCGGGTATGGCATGGGGCACGCCCGGGCGTGTCCCGAATCCCGAGACGTACCCTCCGTTGAAGCCTGGAGGCTACCAGGCCGACTACACACTGGGGCTGGCCGCCGCATCCTCGGCGCTGCTCGGGCTCCAGCTTCGGCGCCGAACGGGCGCTGGCCAACTTTTCGACGTTTCGGCCCAAGCTGTCCTAGCTTCCTACCTGCGCATGGACGTGGCATTCCGCACCTACGAGGCCGGAGAGGCGATGACCGTGAGCGGCTTCAACCGCCAGTCGCCGAACGGGCGCGAGCCGACACTCTGGGGACTGGTCCCCTGCAAAGACGGCTACTTCGCCTTCCAGGCCTCGGAACAGTACCAGTGGGAGGGCTTGATGCGTGCGATGGGCGATCCCGAATGGTCGAAAGAACCACGCTTTCAGGATCCGACGGAGCGTGGCCTCCTCTGGGACGAGATAGAGCCGCACTTCGTGGGCTGGTCGATGCAGCACAACAAGGCCGAGATCTTCCACGCCGCCCAGGCGAATCACGTGCCCGTCTTCCCGTGCTTCAACGTCGAGGAACTTCTCAATGACCCACAGCAGGAAGCGCGGGGCTTCTTCGTCGACCTCCCGCTCGAAGAGGATCATGCGCTGGTGCGCGTCCCGGGCGCCATTGTCCACCTCGAGAAGACGCCGCTCCAGCACCTGGCGGCGCCGCCCCTCGTTGGCCAGCACACGCGCGAGATACTCCAGGCGCTCCGGAACGAGGCATCGGTATGACGCTCCCGCTCGAAGGCATCCGTGTCGCTGACTTCTCCTGGGTCGTCGCCGGACCCTACTGCACGCAGTTCCTGGCACTCATGGGCGCCGAAGTCATCCGGATCGAGAGCGGCGTCCACACGGACATCAATCGGCGGTTGCCCCCGTTCGCCAACAACGAGCAGGGGCCCGAGCGCAGCGGGCTCTGGCAAGGGCTGAACCTGAACAAGAAAAGCGTCACGCTCGACCTGAAGCAAACCGAGGCGCAGGAACTCGCACTCGAGATCGTCCGCCGTTCCGACATCGTGATCGAGAACTTCTCCTTCGGCCAGCTCGAAAAGTTCAACCTTGGCTACGACCGATTCCGCGAAGTGAAGCCGGACATCATCATGGTTACTTCTTCCGGCCTCGGCCGCTCGGGTCCCTATCGCAGCTACGTCACCTTCGGCCCGCCGCTGACGGCCTACACGGGCCTGGCGTCGCTTACGGGGCAGGACGGCGGCCGGCCGGAGCGCTGGGTCGCCGGCCTCTGGAGCGACCATCAGGCGGGCCTGACCTCGCTCTTTGGCCTGCTTGCCGCGCTTGAGCACCGCGACCGCACAGGCGAGGGCCAACTGGTCGAGTACTCCATGTGCGAAGCGATCACTGCTCAGCTCCCGGAGGCGTTCATCGACTTCGGGCTGAACGGCACTGTGCCGGGGCCAACCGGAAATCGTGACTCCGCCATGTGCCCGCACGGCATCTATCGGGCTGCCGGCGAGGACCGGTGGCTCGCCATCGCCGTCCAGGACGACGACGACTGGCGCCGCATACGCGAGGTCGTGCCGGGCCCCAGTTGGTGGTGCGCGCCAGAACTCGAACGGTTGGCGGGCCGCCTCGCTCGCCAGTCCGAGATCGACGACGTCATCGCGGCATGGACACGCGGCCGGGATCCCGTGGAGGGAGCGCGGACGCTCCAGGAAGCGGGCATCTCCGCAGGCAACGCCGCGACGATCGAGGACCTGATGGAGGACCCGATCCTGGCCCAGCGCGGGTTCTTCCTCGAGCAGAGCCACCCGGAGGTCGGCAGACGCCGGCTGGGAGGCATCGGCTGGACAACGCCGGGAGCATCCGAAGTCCGCGTGAGCCACGCGCCGCTGCTGGGCGAGCACAACTGGGAGATCTTCGTGGACGAGCTCGGAATCGACCCAGACGAGTTTGCGAGCCTCGTGGATCGGGGCGTCATCGCCTGACCGACGCACGGGCAACAGCCCAGGATCATTGACAGCAGTCGATGTGTGGCATAGATTTCGCCGCTGTCAACACTGACATCAGTGTCAGTCTGGTGGCGGCTCGATCGGATACCTTCGGCCGCCAACTCCTGGAGGGAATCGGGTTGAAAGCATCGAGTTACTGGCACGCCAGGCAGGTCTCCCGGAGGCGGCTCCTGAAGGGGGCCGCGGCAACAAGCGCCAGCGTCGCGATCATCAGCGCCTGCGGCGGAGGCGACAGCTCGAGCGCCGGTTCGAGCGCGGTCACGGCGACAGCGAATGTCCCGAAAGCCGAGACGGCGGTCGCCAAAAAGGGCGGCACCCTGAACCTGATGTGGAACGTGGCGGACGCGCAGATGGACCCGCACACGACCACCGAGCACTTCGCTCCCGAGCTCTGGCGCGCTGCCAGCCACGGGCTGCTGAAGCAGGAAGCCGGCACTCAGAACGCGGTCGCCGACCTCGCCACCAAGTGGGAGCACCCCGATTCGCTGACCTACGTCTTCCACCTCGACGCCCGAGCGAAGTGGCAGAACACCGCGCCGGTGAACGGTCGCGCCGTCACCGCCGATGACGTGGTCTACAGCCTCAAGCGCATTTCAACCCCCGACGCGAGCCATCCTCGCGCTTCGGGCTTCTCGCAGGTCGAGTCGATCACCGTGACGGACGCGGCGACCGTGACGCTCAAGCTCAAGGCGCCGTTCGTGCCGATTCTCACGCCACTCTCGGACAAGTGGACCGTGATCGTTCCGAAAGAGGTCGTGGACAAGTTCGGCGACCTCAAGCGGGGCGACTCGATCATCGGCTGCGGGCCGTTCATCTGTCAGCAGGCCGAGTCGAGCAAGGGTGCGACCCTCGTCCGCAATCCCGACTACTGGAACAGCCAGTTCCCCTACCTGGATAAGGTTGTCTACACGACGATCCTCGACGCTGACGCGCAACAGGCGGCGTATCGATCTCGCCAGATCGACATCCTCGCGGTGCCCGATCTCCAGATCGACTCGTTCAAGGCGGACGACACCGTCCTCTACGACTTCCCGCAGACGTGGATGAACCTCTCGCTCATCGGCGGGCCCAACGACCGCGCTCCCTTCAACGACGAGCGCGTGCGGCACGCGATCAACCTCGGTGTCGACCGCGACGCTATCATCTCGGCTGCCTTCCCGGGCGCCAAATACAAGACGGCAGGCGTTTTCGAGAACGAATTCTGGGGCCTCCCGGCGGACGAGATCGCGAAGACCCCGGGCTACGGCAAGAAGACGGACGCCGAAGTGAAGGATGCGCGGGATCTCATCTCCGCAGCCGGCGCGGCAGGGACGGAGATCGTCCTCAACACGACGAAGGCCTACAGCGCCTACCACAGCGACCGCGCCGAGGCGATGATCCCTGGTCTCGAGAAGATCGGCCTGAAGATCAAACTCAACGTCATGGAGTACGCGGCGTTCAAGGACGTCGAATCGAAGAAGCAGTTCCAGATGACGGCCGCGACCTACGCCGCCTACGGCGACCCGGACACCCCGCTCTACAACCAGTTCCACTCGACCGGGACGCGCAACTACTGGAACTTCTCCGATCCCACCTACGACGCGATGGTGACGAAGCAGCGCCAGATCGACGACCTGAACGCGCGCCAGCAGGCGATCTACGAGATCCAGCGCTACCTGCTGAAGGGCACGCCCATGGCCCATGACCAGTGGTACCACCGGACGACGGTCGCTGTTCGCAAGCGCGTCCATAACTACCTCGGCATGAACGGCGCCAACTCGTCGACTGCGGGCTGGTTCCTTCCCGGCATGTGGGTCGACGCGTGAGTTCCCGCCGGAGCGTGGCGTGCAACAGTATCTCCTGAGGCGCATCGTCCTCCTGCTGCCCACGTTGTTCCTGGCGCTGACGGCGGCGTTCGTCCTGATTCGGATGATTCCTGGCGACGCCGTCACCGTTCTCATGGACAACTCGCAGTACTCGAAAAAGGACTACACGGACCTGCGCCAGCAGCTCGGCATAGACGGCTCTATTCCCGTCCAATATGGGACGTTCATGGAGAGCATCGTCCGAGGCGATTTCGGTAAGTCCATCTGGACAGGGCAGCCAGTCATGCGCGAGCTCATCACTTCGCGCCTGCCTATCACCCTGGAGCTCACCTTCTTCGCGACGCTCATCGGCATGGTTATCGGCGTGCCGGCCGGCGTGATCGCGGCGACAAAGCAAGACTCGCCGATCGACTATGCGGTGCGCGTGGTTTCGATCGGCGCTCTCGCCACGCCGGGCTTCTGGATTGCGACGTTGGTCCTCGTCTTGCCCTCTTACTGGTGGCATTGGGCCCCGCCGTTTGGCTACAAGTCGTTCGTGCAGGAGCCATGGACGCACATCCAGCAGATCATGATCCCGGCGCTGATCATGAGCCTCGCTCTGGCGGCTGCGCTCATGCGCATGACCAGGTCGATGATGCTGGAGGTGCTGCGCCAGGACTTCATCCGCACCGCACGGGCGAAGGGGTTACAGAGCCGCGTTGTCGTCGTGCGGCATTGCCTGCGCAACGCCCTCCTGCCCGTTGTGTCGATCACGGGCGTGCAGGTGGCCATCCTCCTCGGCGGTACCGTCATCTACGAGACGATCTTCTCCCTTCCAGGCGTCGGATCCTACCTCTATGAAGGCGTCTCACGCCGCGATTACCCGGTGGTCCAGGGAGTCACCATCATGCTGACCGTGGGAGTCATTCTCGTGAACTTCGTCGTGGACGTGAGCTACCGCCTGCTCGATCCACGGGTCAGGTACTAGCGTTGGGCGTCTCACCGGCCGCCCCCGCACAGCTGCCAGTCGGCGACCTCGATCTCGCCGGAGGGCGGCGGACGCCCGGCGCTGGCGTATGGATCTGGCACTTCATGGCCAGCAAGCCCCTCGGAGCGCTGAGTGCCGCGATCATCCTCGCGGTGATTCTGACAGCCATCTTCGCGTCGCTCATCGCGCCATACTCGTACACGGAGAAGGCGGGGCTGGCGCTGAAAGGGCCCAGCGCATCGCACATCATGGGTACCGACAAGTTCGGCCGCGACCAGTTCTCACGCATCATCTACGGGTCGCGGTCGACCGTGAAGGTTGGTCTCGGTGCTGCAGCGCTCGCGACCATTGTCGCCGTGGCGGTCGGCGTCACGTCCGGCTTTATCGGCGGCCTCTTCGACAGCATCGTCCAGCGCATCGTCGAAGCCCTGATGTCGCTGCCCTGGATGGTGGTCGTCCTAGCCGTGATGACGTTCATCGGTTCGGGTACATCTACCGTGATCCTTGTGCTCGGATTGCTCGCAGCTCCAACGATGTCGCGCGTCATCCACGGCGCAACGCTCTCGGTGCGGGAGATGGCCTACATCGAGGCAGGCCGAGCGATCAGCGCGTCCCCGGCCCGGCTCATAGTCCGGCACGTCCTCCCCAACATCCTTGCACCGATCATCGTGATGGGGACCCTCGCAGTTGGGAACGCCATCCTCGCGGAGGCCGCCCTCTCCTTCCTCGGCTTCGGCATCACCCCACCAACGCCTTCGTGGGGTCAGGAGCTCAGCGGCTCGGGCCGGCAGTTCATGCAGGTAGCGCCCTGGTTGGCCATCTTTCCGGGCCTCGCGATCTCGATCACGGTCTTCAGCTTCAATATGCTCGGCGACGCGCTGCGCGATGTCCTCGACCCGCGCCTGCGCAACGCCTGAGCAAAGGCGAACCCGGCGTCCAGCAGTTCAGCCCAGTCATCGCGAATGCCGTGTGGCGCCGGAGGCTTGCGCCTCGTGCGCATCCGAACGAGACCTGGAGGGTTCGGGCTTATGCGTGACGGTGCAGTTTTCCGATGTTTGTCCAGTGGTGATTAGCACTCACTGACATATTAGACATGACATTACGACTACCAACAGGCCCGTCTGGACAGGCCGGCGCGGCCCCCGATGAATCAATTCCGTCCGCTCATGCTGTCACCGTGAACGAGGCATGCATGCCCTGCGTGTAGTGCGAGACCGTCTTCGCGCCCATCTCTTCGACGACATTGCACTGCAGCTCGTAATTGCCTGGGGAGAGGTCGAGCGTGAGATCTTTCGACTGACCCAGGCCGATGTCCCAGACGGAACCGAGGACCTCGTAGGTGCCGTCGTCGTTCTTCCGGGCAACCGTTAAAGCGTGCGTCTTACCGCCCTGGCTGGCGTTCATCATGTCCATCATCGGGTGGACGGCGTGAAACGTCACCGTCCCCGCGGGAGCGGATGACTGCGATGGGCTGACGGACCAGTCGCGAAGCTGGACCGTGATCGACCCGGCGGGAGCGCTGCCTCCCATCATTCCACCACCGCCGTTCATCATGCCGCCGGTCCCGCTGCAGGCCGTGGCAACCAGAAGCGTCACACCAGCCAGCGCGGTCGCCGCAAGTACTGTGCTTCGTCCCAGCATCGTTCTTCCTCTCCGGAGGCATGAGCGGCGCCGTTGCCGCTTTCTCTCCGATTGTGACACAGGGCGGTCCGTTCGTTAGGGCCGTGGACGCGAGCGTGGACGCCATGACACCGGCCAGGCGCCGATTCCCCTCACCATCTGATCGATGGGTAACGCGCGCCGCCGCTTCCCGAGGGCGAGCGGCGGCACACTTGCCCATGCTGCATCTCACAGGACGCAGCCCGTTGAAGTTACATGTTCGGGCAGCCGGCGTGAGTTGTACCGTCTCCCATCATGCCGGGGCCGTAGCCGTCGGGATGGGCGGCCTGCATGGCAGCCGTGACGGCCGCCATGTCGACGCCCTTCTCGCGGGCGATGTCGGGAACTGTCTTGCCGGCATTGAGCTGAGCGTTGAGCTCGTCGACCGTGATGCCGAGGGCCTTCGCCAGCGTGTCGT
>JAKALX010000426.1 GCA_021823905.1 Chloroflexota bacterium
CCTGGTCGACTGTCCGCCGTCGCTCGGGCTGCTGACGATCAATGCGCTCACCGCGAGCGACAGCGTCGTCATCCCGGTGCAGTGCGAGTACATGGCCCTCGAAGGGCTCAGCCGCCTCGTCGAAACACTTGAGCTTGTGCGCCGCAACCTGAATCCCGGTCTCGGCGTCCTTGGCGTCCTGCTCACCATGTTCGACGGGCGCACGCGCCTCGCCCAGCAGGTGGTGGACGAGGTGCGGAGGCACTTCCCGCAGACGTTCGACACGATCATCCCGCGGTCGGTGCGCCTGAGCGAAGCGCCCAGCCACGGCGAGTCGATCTTCCGCTACGACCCCGGCGGCCGCGCGGCCGCCGCCTACGACGCCCTCGCCGCCGAAGTGCTCGCCCGTGTAGGAGTAGCCGTATGACGCAACCGAAACGTGGTCTTGGCCGTGGCCTCGACGCCCTCTTCGGGTCGCCGGCCACACCCGCCCAACCGGCCGGCGAGCCGCCCGTCGAACGCGTTCCCGAGCCGGCCCCGGCCCCGCCGCCACCCGTTCGCGAAGACCCTCCGGCAGCTCGTGACGAAGCATCGCAGCCCGCGCCGATGCCAGTAGCTACTACGCAGCCACCGGTTGTGGCCGAAGCTTCCGCGCCGCCGATCGCGCGTCGCGGCGGGCCCGATCAGCTCGACATCGACCTGATTGCGCCTAACCCGGAGCAGCCGCGGACGCACTTCGAACCCGAGAAGCTGCGCGAGCTGGCCGATTCTATCCGCGAGCACGGGATCATCCAGCCGCTCATCGTCTCCCGCGACGAGCAGGGCGGCTATCGCCTCATCGCCGGGGAACGCAGGTTGCAGGCGGCGCGCCTGGCCGGCCTCGAAACCGTGCCGGTCGTGGTGCGCGAGGCCGCCGCGGCGGAGCTGCTCGAACTTGCCCTGGTGGAGAATATTCAGCGCGCCGACCTGAACCCGGTCGAGGAGGCGCAGGCGTACCGGCGGCTCATCGAGGAATACGGGATGACGCAGGAGGAGGCCGCCCGCAGCGTCGGCAAGAGCCGCGTCACGGTGGCCAACGCGCTCCGCCTGCTGCAGCTCGAGAGCGAGATCCGGCGCAGCCTCGTCGCTGGCGAGATCACGGAGGGCCACGCCCGCGCCCTGCTCGGCCTTCCCGAGGGCCGCGGCCGCATGAACGCCTGGCGCGAGGTCGTGAAGCGCAAGCTTTCGGTCCGCGACACGGAGGGATACGTCCGCCGGCAGCTCGCCGAGGTCCCGGCGACGACGAACACGCCGGGCGCCCAGACGGCGCGCCGCGACGCCCACATCGCGAACATCGAGCAGCGCCTCCGCCGCGCCCTGAGCACGCGCGTCTCGGTCCAGCCGCAGAAGCACGGCGCGAAGATCGTCATCGAGTGCTACAGCACGGAAGAGTTCGACAACGTCATCGGCCAGCTCCTGGGCGAGTACGAATGACCGCCAGCGCTGAAGAGAAACTGCTCGAGCTCGGCATCGCGCTGCCGGAGCCGCCGCCGCCGGCCGGGCTCTATTCGCCCTGCGTCCAGACGGGCCCGCTGCTCTTCGTCTCCGGCCAGATCCCGATGAAGGACGGCGCGGTCATGCGCCACGGCAAGTGTGGCGAGAGCGTTTCCCTCGAGGAAGGCGCGGGCCTTGCCCGCCAGTGCACGCTCCAGGCGCTGGCGATCGTCCGCCAGCACCTCGGCACGCTCGATCGCGTCGTGAGAGTCGCTCGCGTCGCCGGCTACGTCGCCAGCGCCGAGGGCTTCATCGAGCACCCGCGCGTGATCAACGGCGCCTCGGAGCTGCTCATCGACCTCTTCGGCGAGGCCGGTCGCTCGGCCCGCATCGCCATCGGCGTGGCCGAGCTCCCCCTGGGCGTCCCGGTCGAGGTTGAGTTCCTGTTCGAGGTGCGGTAGGCGCGGCCCACCGTGGCCGCATGGAATCACACCTCCGGCAGACCCCGCCACGGCCCGAATCAGAGGCCCGACTGGCAAGAAGGGCTCGGCTTCTACCGCCGGAAAGCTATCGCCGCCAGGGGAAGAACTGCCACTTGGGCAACGGCCGTGGAAGTTGAGATTCGTCTCCCCAGTAGCGGTACCCCACGCCTTCGCCGACGCCCCCGATGACGCGTTCACACCTGTGCCCGGACGGATTGGATGGGCAGTAGCCGGGCACGAAGAAGGGCAGCAGCCCCAGGAATCCCGCCGTGCCGGCATTGTGATCCAGGATGAAAGCCGCTTCATCCTGGATCGCGAACTCTGGCCCAAACGCCCTGCCAGGACCGAAGTCAAGCACGAAAGCGTCTCCGCAGCGTCCCTGTACAAACTGGCAACCGATTGTGGCGAGAGGGAGAAGGGTATTGGCCTGATCAAGGATAGTGCGCAGGCGCGTGCGAGATGTCAGCCCACCGGAGGTACCGGAGCCCCAGACGAACCCCTCACGAACCTCTCCGTCAACCGTGGCGTCTTCGCAAAGCGGACAGGGGCCTGCGGGGCGCGACTCCATGCGGCCACGGTGGGCCGCGGCTACCGCAAAGGCGTGGGGCGCGATCGCGAACAGCACAACTCCTCTATGCCTCCGGTCCGTCCCCCCGCACCCGCAGCAACACCCCCACCCTTGGCACCGGCGGCAACAGGAACGGCCCCACGTTTACCAGGTCGATCGCGTCGAAGCCCGCCTCCGTGAAGAGCGCCGCCAGCCGTCCCCAGCCGCGCAGGTCGACTTCGCCGCAGCCGGCGCTCATCATCTTGCGGTGGAGCGCGTTCAGCCAGCGTGCCTTCACCGGCGCGACCTCCATCACCAGCGCCGCGCCGCCCGGGGCAAGAATCCGCCGCAGCTCGAACCCGAAGCTGTGGACCACGTCGTCGTCCCAGCGCCGGATGTAGTAGAGGGTCGTCACGCAGTCGAACGACGCGTCGACGAACGGCAGCTTCTCGGGGCTGGCAATGAGGTCGACGGGGCCCGGTCCGCCGACCAGGTCCATCGTCACCGGCGCTTCCTCGCACTTCGCCCGCGCGGCGAGGAGGTGCGCGTAGCTCGCGGTCCCGCAGCCAACGTCGAGGTAACGCTTGCCTGGCCCTAGCTGGATCAGGTCGACGACGCGTGCCGCGCGGGGCGTGATCGCCGCCATTCCCGCCTGGGAAGCGATCAGCCTCGCGAGCCATCGCGTCGGTCCGAAGACCCAGTGGAACCGCGCTTGCCGGGCCTGCCGGCGCCGCCGCATCACAGGTCGTACACCAGCCGCACGCGATTTTCCTGTTTGCGAGCCCGTTCAAGCGCCGGCACGAGGGCTTCCGCCTGCTCGGGGAGCGCTTCGACGTTCCCCCGCTTGGCCAGTGTTCGGGCCAGCTCGTCACGCTCCAGGGCGTCTGCCAGCCTTCGCAGCGACTCCTCCAGCTCGGACGGTTGTTGCCAGGCCAGTTCCAGCTTCTCCCGGTCCTCCGCGTCCTCCGGCTCGCGTTCGTAGAACGTCGTCAGCGGCCCCATCGGCACCTTCAGCGCCTGCAGCCGGTCGGCGAGCGCCGCCAGCG
>JAKALX010000427.1 GCA_021823905.1 Chloroflexota bacterium
CGCGACGTGGTGGTTCTTGAAGTCGACCTGGTAGTCCCGCTCTTCTTCGAGGAGGCGAACGGCGCGCGCGAACTTGATGTACGTGCCCGACGCTTCCTCGGCGTTGCCCGAGATGATGAGCGGCGTGCGCGCTTCGTCGATCAGGATGTTGTCGACCTCGTCGACGATCGCGTAGTAGAGATCGCGCTGGGTCTTGTCGGCGAGGTCGCGCACCATGTTGTCGCGGAGATAGTCGAAGCCGAACTCGTTGTTCGTACCGTAGGTAATGTCGGCGTGGTAGACGTCGCGCCGGGAGCAGGGGCGAAGGTCTTCGAGACCGCCGGTCGAGGTCTCTTCGCCGGGGACGTAGCCCGGCTCGTACATGTAGGAGATGGTGTTGTTCTGGATGACACCGACGCTCAGGCCCAGGGCGTGGTAGACAGGCCCGTACCAGACAGCGTCGCGCCGGGCCAGGTAGTCGTTGACGGTGACGAGGTGGACGCCGCGCCCGGCAAGGGCGTTCAGGTAGACCGAGGCCACGGCGGTGAGGGTTTTGCCCTCGCCCGTGCGCATCTCGGCGATCTTGCCTTCGTGAAGGACCACACTGCCGATGAGCTGGACGTCGTAGGGCCGCTCGTGAACCTTCCGCCACGACATCTCGCGCGAAACGGCGAACGCCTCCGGCAGGAGATCCTCCAGCGTCTCGCCCGCCGCAAGGCGCTCTTTGAACTCGGCCGTCTTGGCCGAGAGCTGTTCGTCGGAAAGCGCTTCCATTTCGGGGCCGAGCTCGTTGATCTCGTCCACGATCTTCCAGATGCGCTTCAGTTCTCTGTCGTTCGAGTCGCCCAGCAGGCGCCCAATGAATCCGAGCTTGGGCATGGACTCAGTGTAGATCAGGCGCGCATACGGCGGTGAAAAGAACCGCCGACCGCCACCACCATCGGAGGAGCGTCAGCGACCCGTCGGTAGCCGCGGGCCACAGTGCCCGCATCGAACCACCCTGAGGTCCGCCACCATCGCCGCCATCGAGTCAGTACGGAGGAGCGCCAGCGACCCGCCGCGATGTCCCCCACACGCACCAAGTCTCGCGTTCGAACCACCCCCACCTCACCACCGGCCACGCCCGATATGCCGCGGCTCGCCGTTCCGCTCATCGCTCCACGGCGTCCCTCCGGGCCCGCGCTCCCCCAGTCGCCGATCCCGCGAACCCGAGCCTACAAAACCGAGGCCCGACCTGTAGCGAGGGCGTACCCGGCCGAACCCGTACCATCCGTCACCCGCCGTCAGCCCGCTCCCACCTCCCCGACGCCGCGTCCTGGAACTCAACTGTGTACGTGCACGCGTCCTCAACGTCCCGCTCCTCCCAGAGGTACCGGGTACTTCCGTGCCGCGTCCAAACCCGGCTTCCCTTCGACAACTTGGCACGCTCAACGAGCAACCGCGTCGCGTTGGCCTTCAACGCCGTGAGCACCACTTCGGGCCGCTCGTCGGCCACCACGACAACGTGCACGTGTGTCGTCCGGACGTTCGCGGCGAGCAATTGCCAACCACGAAACGCACATGTTTCCGCGAGCGCATCGCCCACGACTTGGCGAGCCACGAAGTCGAAGACAACCGGCGGCCGTGTCATGCGAACGTCCCGCTCATGCCTCACGAGGCTCGGCGACGGGTCGATCCCCGGTTCACCAGGCTGGTTCCTTGTACGGTCGACGGAACCCCGAGCGTCGCCGTGGAACCACGTACCGTACGTCGTGAACGTGAGGAAATAGGCCAACGGAGCGCCGCCCGGCATGCCCCAGTCTACCCTCCGAGTCGCGCGCGGGAGCAAGCGCGTAACCCTGTCGCGAACCATCAACTTCGTCACCTAGCGACGATCACGCCCTCCCTACAGGTCGGGCCTCCGTTCTCCTGCTGTGCTACCGCCCATCCATTATCCCTATGGCCTGTACCCGCGTCTCGCAGCAGGCGAACGACGATCAACCGAGGCCCAAGATCCGAGGCCCGACCTGTAGGGAGGGCGTGGAGGCGTCGCCGTTTCCCGTGCCTGCCCGAGTGCCGACATGACCGCCGGCCGAAAGCTGATCTCCGAGCCGGCCACCACGGTGACCTGGCCGACTGCCTCGTCATCGCCGTCTGCGTCCAGTCGCTAAGTTTCGAGCCAGCTCATCTCCTCGTAGCGGGAGCCGAGCTCCGCGAAGATTCCCGGTGGAATCGGAGGGTCTGAGGTGGGGATACCGGCCCTCTGCAACTCGACGGCAGCGGCCACCCAATCGTCATATCGTTCAGAAAGTCCCGGGTAGACCGGCCTATGGAATCGCACCATTGCAGGCGCGATATCGCCGGGCTGGTTCGCCTCGGCCCCTTGTTGGCCAACAACGACGATGCCTGACCGTCGCGCCGACCGCGAACCCGCCGACAACGTTCCGTGCGGCTCGATGCGGGCACGGTGGCCCGCGGACAGCGGGGGGAGTCGCTGGCGCTTCCTCCTCTCTCGTCTGCTACGATCCGTGGACCCCAACGACACGAGGCGTGGCTGACCGTGACGAACGACCATGTGGACCAGGCGCGCATCGAGGCGGCCGTCAGGGAGGTCTTCCTCGCCCTCGGCGAAGACCCGGCGCGCGAGGGCCTGCTGGAGACGCCGCGCCGTATCGCGGAGATGTACGCCGAGGTCTTCGGCGGGCTCTATGAAGACCCGTCGGCGCACCTGCGCGTCGGCTTCGAGGTCGCGCACGACGAGATGGTCATCCTCCGCGACATCCCCTTCTTCAGCATGTGCGAGCACCACTTCCTCCCGTTTCACGGCCAGGCCCACGTGGGATACGTCCCCGACGGGCGCGTCGTGGGCATCAGCAAGCTCGCACGGGTCGTCGAAGGCTTCGCCCGCCGTCCCCAGATCCAGGAGGTCCTCACGGGCCAGATCGCGGACGCGATCATGGAGGTGGTGAAGCCAGACGGCGTGGCGGTCGTCATCGAAGCCGAACACCTCTGCATGACCATGCGCGGCGTCAAGAAACCCGGCAGCCGGATGGTCACCAGCGCGACGCGCGGCCTCTTCCGCCAGTCGCCGGTCACGCGCTCGGAGTTCCTCTCGCTCGTCCACGGGCGCGGGTAGGTTGACTCGGGGCAGACATGAGGCCGCTACAATCCCTCGAATGGACGTTGCTACGATCGTGACCGCGCCCCTGCTCGTGACCTCCGAGGACTTCGAAACGCTGGTTCCCGAATGGGAAGCGCTGTTCGCGCGCGTGGCCGGCGCGCCGCCGTTTCTGCACCCGGCCTGGCAGCGGACCTGGCTGCGCCACTTCGGAGCGGACGCGTCGCCCCTGTTTCTGTCGCTGCGCGACGGCGAGGAGCTGGCCGGCGTGGCGGCGCTCGACATGGCCACCAGCGGCCCACGCCAGCTCGGCGACCACAACGTGACGGATTATGCCGGCCCGCTGGTGCTTCCCGGGTTGGAAGAAGCGGCTTGCGCCGCGATCGTCGAGTGGCTGATGGAAGACCTGACGGGCTCCATGCTCTTCTGGGGGATCGCCGCCAATTCGCC
>JAKALX010000428.1 GCA_021823905.1 Chloroflexota bacterium
GCACTCGCGCCGGGCCCGGCCAGCCCCCAGACGAGTCCCACCAGTGCCTGCGCCAGTCTGCGAACCAGTCCCCCGTCCGAATCTGAACCAGTCCAAAACACTGGTTCAACCAGTCGATTTCGCGCGCGGTCCCGCCCCTACGCCGCGGCCTGCTTCGCCAGCGCCGCCGCCTCCCGGAACTCCCGGTTGTGCATGGCCCGGTACGTCAGGCCCACGACCAGGCCCACCGCGCAGAGCGCCGCTTCGATGCCCAGCGTCTTCGGCACGCCGATCGACTCCGCCAGCGTCCCCGTGAACCAGCCGCCGAACGGCGTCGTCCCCGCCATCAGGAGCTGGTAGATGCTGATCACCCGCCCCCGCAGCTCGTCCGGCACCTGCAGCTGGATGCCCGTGTTGATCGTCGTGCTGAAGGCGATGTTCGACATCCCCTGGATGACCAGCAGCCCGCAGGTCAGCAGGAACCACGGCGACGCCGCGACGCCCGCCAGCGCAAGCACGAAGCTGACCGATGCCAGCATGAACACCCGGTTCGAAGCGCGGCCCGTTCCCGCGATGGCGAGCGCCGAAATCAGCGATCCGACGCCCATGCACGAGGTCAGCAGCCCGAAGCGCTCGGGCCCGACGTTGAGCACGAACCGCGCCACCAGCGGCACGACGACCGTGAAGTTGTATCCGAAGGTCCCGAAGAACGCCATCAGGATCAGCAGGTACAGGATCGACGGCGCCTTCCAGGCGTACTTGAAGCCCTCGCCAACCTGCCGCAGCACGTTGCCCGTGACCTTCGCGGCCCGCGGCGCGTAGAAGTCCTGGGGTTTCATCATGAAATACGCGACGAGCACCGCGACGAAGCTGAGCGCATTCAGGAAGAAGGCCGTCGCGAGCCCCGTAAAGCCGATCGCCAGTCCCGCCGCCGCCGGCCCGAGGATCCGCCCGGCGTTGAAGACGCTCGAGTTCAGAGCGACCGCGTTGACCAGCTGCTCCTTGCCCACGAGTTCGACCACGAACGCCTGCCGCACCGGGTTGCCGAAGGCGTTGATCAGCCCCAGCGAGGTCGCGAGCAGGTAAATGTGCCAGAGCTGGACCGTGTCGGTCATGACCAGCGCGCCCATGATCGCGGCCTGGATGAGCGCCAGCGTCTGCGTCACGATCAGCAGCTTCCGCTTCGGCACCCGGTCGGCCACCACGCCGCCGAAGAGAATGAAAACCGTCATCGGCAGGAACTGCAGCGTCGTCACGGTGCCGAGCGCGAGGGGTGAGCCGGTGATCTTGAGGACGAGCCACGCCTGCCCGGTGGTCTGCATCCACGTGCCAATGATTGAGATCATCTGGCCGAAGAAATAGACCCGGTAGTTGAAGATGCTCAGTGACGAGAACTGCCGGGCGACGAGCGCGCGAGGGAGAGCCACCCCGGCAGTATACCCTCACGCGTACGTCAGGGTAAGGAGCCAACGGCCGGCTTACGAACCGACGGCGCTCTCGCCCGCGGCCCGCTGCGGCAGTGGGATCGGCTGCGCCGGGCGGAAGGCCGCACGGTTGACCGTCCGGTACACCAGCGCCACGGCCACGCCCAGCCCGCAAATAGCGGCTTCGATGCCCAGCGTCTTCGGCACGCCGATCACCTCGGCGAAGGTGCCGGTCAGCCAGCCGCCAATCGGCGTCGACCCGGCGAAGAGGAGGAAGAAGATGCTCATCACGCGCCCGCGCAGGTGGTCCGGGACGATCATCTGGATGGTCGTGTTGATCGTCGTGCTGAAGGCGATGCTCACGATGCCGAGCAGCACGAGCAGCCCGGCCGTCAGCCAGTACAACGGCGACACCGCGACTGCGGCCAGCACCACCACGAACCCGATCGTCGCGCCCAGGAACACCCGCTGCGACGCCCGTCCGGCCCCGGCCAGCCCCAGCGCCGCGATCAGCGAACCGAGCCCCATGCACGACGTCAGGATGCCGAACCGGCCCGGCCCCACATGAAGCACGAACTTCGCCACCAGCGGGATGACGACCGTGAAGTTGTAGCCGAACGTCCCGATGAAGGCGAGGAAGATGAACAGGTAGAGTACGGCAGGCGTGCGCCAGGAGTAGCGCAGCCCCTCGCCAATCTGGTGGAACACGCTCCCGTTCGACCTGCGCGACGGCGCCGCCTGGAAGTCGGCCGGATGCATGATGGCGTACGCGAAGAGGACAGCGACGAAGCTCGCCGCGTTCACGAAGAACGCCACCGAAAGCCCGACGAGACCGATCGCGGCGCCCGCGACGGCCGGCCCCACGATGCGCGCCGTGTTGAAGATGCTCGAGTTCAGCGCCACCGCGTTAACCAGCTGCTCCTTGCCCACCAGCTCTACTACAAACGACTGCCGCACCGGGCCGTCGAAGGCGTTGATCGTGCCGAGCATCAGCGCGAGCAGGTAGATGTGCCAGAGCTGCACGGTGCCCGTCACAACAAGGACGCCAAGGATGGTCGCCTGCACCAGCGCCAGGGTCTGCGTGATGATGAGCATCCGCCGCTTCGGCAGCCGGTCGGCGAACACGCCTCCGAAGAGAGTCAGCACCGTGATCGGCAGAAACTGGAGCGTCGTCACCGTCCCCAATGCGAACGGCGATCCGGTGATCTTGAGGACGAGCCAGGCCTGTGCGGTCGTCTGCATCCAGGTGCCGACCAGCGAGATCATCTGACCGAAGAAGTAGACGCGGTAGTTATAGATGCTGAGGCTGGCGAATTGTCGCGCCATCAGCGCTCGTGGAGCTGGCATATGGCCAGTGTACCCTTACGTTCGCGTGAGAGTCGCCACTCCGGGAAAGGCCCCTTCCCTCGGGGATGCGCCTACAGCGCCGGCCCGCCGGCGCGGCGCGAAAGCTCGGCAAGGTGCTCCCAGTCGTGCTCCAGCATCCGCCGCAACGCCTTGCGGAAGGTGCGGACGTCCTTTGGACGCTCGACCACTCGCAGCCGGCCCGCGGGCGTCGCCTGCGCGATCCGCTCCTCCACCATGTCCACGACGCGCATGAGGGCCTCGTCCAGGGGCACGAGCCCGCGCTCCGCCTGCGTCTGCAGCGCCGAGAATCCCTTGGCGCCGCCCAGCGCCGCCGAGAGATACGCGCCCGGCACGGCCATCACGTGAAGAAGCACGGCCCGCGCTGGCCGCCCTTTCGGCTGGGGCTCCGCGTCCAACTCCTCGTCGCTCTGTGTTCGAACCCACGCCGCCATTTCCTCGCGCATCCAGCGAAACCGCCGAAGGTGCGTCGCCAACTCGTCATCCGAAACGGGCTCGAAGTCGCGAGCGAAGGCGACGTACGGCGAGCCGTTCCCCAGCCATGCGCCCTCGGTGATGTGCTCCGTCACACGTGTCTCGAAGCCGGCGTCTGGATCGACCGGCTGGCCGTGGCGCCGAAGGAACCGCAGGTACGCCCGGATCGCGTCCGGTGTCGCGGCAAGTGCCTCGTCGGTCGTCGCCCCGGTCGCCACGCAGCCCAGCAGGTCGAAGACGTGGACCATCGTCTTCCGCCGCTTCGGCCCGGA
>JAKALX010000429.1 GCA_021823905.1 Chloroflexota bacterium
ACGCGTGAAGCTGTTGGCGGCCGGCGTGGCGCTGCTGGCGGCCAGCGTGGCGGGCGGCGCCTGGGCCTACCAGTCGCCGCTGCTGCGGGTCAACTCGGTTGAGGTGGAAGGCGCCAGCCAGATCCCGGCGGACACGATCGTCGGGAAGGTGAACCTGCTCGGGCAGAGCATGTTCACGGCGGACCTCGGCGGCGCTCAGCAGGAGCTCTACCGGATGCCGCTGATCTCGTCCGTGACGGTCGAGCGCGCCTGGCCGGACACGGTGAAGATCGTGATTGCGGAGCGGAAGCCGTGGGGGACCTGGGAGCAGGGCGGCGTGCGGTACACCATCGACCGCGAGGGTGTGGTCCTCGGGTTGGGCGGCGCACCGAAAGGCTCGGTCATCATCAAGAGCTCGGAGCCCGGGTCGCGGATGCAGGGCGACCGCGTGGACTACCAGGCCGTGGACGCGGCGGCGGAGATCTACGCGAAGCTGCCGCAAAAGCTGGGGACGACGGTGACGGAAGTCGCCTTCGTCGCCGGCAAGGGCGTGCAGGTCACGACGGCGGACGGGCAAACGGCGATGCTCGGAGATTCGAGCTCAATCGCCTACAAGCTGGCGGTCTGGGCCGCGCTCGCGAAGCAGGCGCGCGTGGAACGCATCAACTACACGACCATCGACCTCCGGTTCGGAAACCGGCCGGTGTTGCAGTGAGGGTGAGGAAACCATGAACAGTAGAAGGCGCAGCACGGTGGCAGTGATCGACGTGGGCTCGACGAAGGTCGTGGTGCTCGTTGGCGATATCGGCGACACGGGGGACGCTCGGATTCTCGGGCTCGGGGTCGCGCCGGCGTCGGGGTTGTCGCGCGGGGTGATCGACAACATCCAGTCGGCCCGCGAGGCAGTGGGGATCGCGGTCGAGAAGGCCGAGCAGGCGTGCGGGATGCGGATCCTGAGCGCAACGATCGGCATCTCGGGCATGCACATCGCCTCGCAGAACAACCGCGGGATCATCGCCGTGCCGGACCGGACGCGGCCGATCTCGATGGACGACCGGCAGCGGGTGTTGGAGTCGGCCGGCCAGATCAGCATCCCCACCAACCGGCAGATCCTGCACGTCATCCCGCGCGGCTACTGGGTCGAAGGCACCGACCCCGTGAGCGATCCGGTGGGGATGTTCGGCGGGCGGCTGGACGCGGAGACGCACATCGTGACGGCAGCGGTCTCGGCGGTTCAGAACCTGACGAAGTGCATCGAGGGCGCGGGCGTGCAGGTTGACGACATCGTACTGGAGTCGATCGCCTCGGCCACAGCCGTGGTCACGGAGCAGGAGCGTGCCCAGGGCGTCGCGGTGGTCGACATCGGCGGGAGTACGACGTCGGTGGCGGTCTTCGACGAAGGGAGCGTGGCGCATACGGCCTGCCTGCCGATCGCCGGCTCGCACCTGACGCACGACCTGGCGCGGGTGCTCCGCTGCCCGTGGGAGAGCGCCGAGGAGGTGAAGTGCCGCTACGGGGCAGCCTTCGCGGACGCTTCGATGGCGAACGAGAGCATCGAAATCCAGGCGTTCGGGACGCAGGCGAGCAAGGCCGTGGCGCGCGCGCACGTCTGCGAAATCCTGCAGGCGCGGACGGAGGAGATCCTGGAGATGGTGGCGCTGGAGTTGAAACGCGTGGGCTACCTGGACAAGATCGCCGCCGGTCTCGTGCTGACCGGCGGTACGAGCGAGCTGCACGGGCTGGCGGAGGTGGCGGAGGCTCGCCTGGGAATGCCGGCGCGGATTGGGATGCCGCGCGGGTACTCGGGACTGAGCGACATCATCGGAACGCCGGCGTACGCGACCTCTATCGGACTCGTGGAGTACGTGCTCAGCGCGAAGGAGCGCGTGGCCGAGCCACGAGACATGCACTTCGAGATGCCCGTGGGCGGTTTGTTCAAGCGGCTGGCATCGCTGGGAAGGGCGCTTATGCCCCAGTAGGAACGGTGAAGGCAAGGGAATGCGCTTTCTCGACACCCCGCAGTCAAAGAGCCATTCGAAAGGGAAGGACCAGAGACCATGACCAATCGTTACGACAATGACCTGTTGCCGAACATCAAGGTGGTCGGCGTCGGCGGAGGCGGCTGCAACGCCGTGAACCGCATGGTGAGAGCGAAGATCCCCGGAGTGACCTTCGTCGCCTGCAACACCGACGCGCAGGCGCTGATGGCCGCCGAGGCTCCGAACCGCATCCGCATCGGCGAGAAGCTGACGAAGGGACTCGGCGTGGGCGGCGACCCGGCGCGCGGCGAACGCGCCGCCGACGAAAGCCGCGACGAGCTCTACGAGCTGCTCCGAGGCACGGAGATGGTGTTCGTGACCGCCGGAATGGGCGGCGGGACGGGCACCGGGGCCGCGCCGGTGGTTGCCGAGATCGCGAAGGACTGCGGCGCGCTGACGATCGGCGTGGTGACGAAGCCGTTCGCCTGGGAGGGCGCTCGCCGGTCGAAGCAGGCCGAAGAGGGCCTCGCCCGGCTGCGCGACAAAGTCGACACGTTGATCGCGATCCCGAACGCGCGACTGCTGGACATCTGCCCTCCGGATTCGACCGTCGAGCAGGCATTCGAAACGGCGGACGACGTCCTCCGGCAGGCGATCCAGTCGATCTCGAACATCATCAGCCAGAACGGGTCGATCAACCTCGACTTCAACGACGTTCGGACGGTAATGAGCGAAGCGGGCCCGGCGCTCCTCTCGGTCGGCCGTGGCGCCGGCGAGAATCGCGCGGTGGAGGCGGCGAGGGCCGCGACCACGAGCCCGCTGCTCGATCAGTCAATCGACGGGGCGCACAACGTGCTGTTCAACATCGCGCACAGCGGCCGCCTGCAGCTGCGCGAGCTGGACATGGCCGCTCGGGTGATCGCCGAAGTGGTGGATCCGTCGGCGAACGTCATCTTCGGCACGGTGATCGACGCGACCGTGGGCGACGAGGTGCAGATGACGGTCATCGCAACCGGCTTCCCGCCGAAGGCGGCGAGCATGGACGACCCGCACGAAATCCGGCGGATCGCCGACATTGGTCTGCCAGGAGTTTCGAGCGTGGAAGACGCCGAGCTGCCCGCGTTCCTGCGACGAAACATTCGCTCGCTGAATGTGGTGAACACCATTGGTGACAGGGCAGTAGCAAAGCTGGCTGAAAGGAGGTAGCTGTCTAGCCGAGCGCGCGACCGTCCCGAACGGATTCGGGAACGAGGGGCTTGATGCAATGGGAGATGGCATCAAGCCCTTCTTGTTGTCTCGCGACGGCCACCCCGCCGACAGCTACCACCTTCCAGCCGGACGGACAAAGTACCACAGCCGGGGCAAGGCTGGCCATACCCTGAAGGGTGTGCTACGTCGATTTGTCATCTGCGTGCGAGTGAAGTGGGCTACTGAACCGGGATGAACATGCTGATCACTCGTATAGGGGTTGGTTCCACGCGCAGGAAGCGCGAGACGGCCGGTTGACGATGGACGGACAATGCGCCGGACAAGCAAAGGGGGGTGT
>JAKALX010000430.1 GCA_021823905.1 Chloroflexota bacterium
ATGCCGAACTGCTGCACGACCGAGGGATCGGACGCGGTCGCCTCCATGCGGCCATATTCGAGCGGCCGGCCTTTGTATTTGTCGAGATCGGGCAAGATGGTCGAGGCCTTCACGGTCCGCGTCGGGAAACGCAGCGGTTGCCCGCCGCGCGCCGTGCCGGTCGCCTCCTTAACCGGCGCGCCGTCCGCGGTGACCAGTTGGCTTGCGACGCCATTGAAGCTGCGCACCCGCGCGAGATAGTGCTGAACCGTTGCCAGGCACGTGGTCGCGCCCGAGCGGATGGCGGCGTGAAACTCGTCGATCGTCGCTTCCTCGAGCTGGAACGATGTATCCGCGGCGGCAATCGGGTCTTTCATGGTTTCCTCGCAAGGGCACGTCTGTCACGGCTGTTTGCCTGCGATCATGCGCGAGCCGACTGGCCCGATCAATGGCGGGCGCCGGGAGGCGCGATGTCTTTCTCGATGTCGTCCCCGCTTTCGCGCATAGGCGCTAAGATAGTCTTGCGGTGCGGGATCGTTTGTGATTCCACCATGGAATGACACACGAATCACTGACGAACGAAGACTGGACGGGCGTTGTCGCCCGGCTTGGCGGAGCGGAGGCACTTGGCGCGTCCGCCCGCGCGACGAAGGCTTTCCTGCGTCCGCGTGAGATCGCCAATGCGGTCGATCTGCTGCGGCTGATCCTGGCCTATTGTCTGGGAGAGCGGGGCCTGCGGTCGACGGCGGCATGGGCGACGTCGGTCGGCCTCGTCGACATTTCCAATGTGGCTCTGTTGTACCGCTTGCGCCAGTGCGGGGACTGGCTCGCCGTGTTGGTGGGCCAAGCGCTCGCGGCGGCGGCGCCGCAGGCGAGCCACGGTCGCATGATCCGCATCGTTGACGCCACCGCGGTGCCCAAAGCAGGACCGGCCGCCAGGAAGAAGAACGAGCTATGGCGCATTCACAGCGCGTTCGATCTTCCGCACGAACGCTTTGGCCACTTCGAACTGACCGATCAGCAGGCCGGCGAGACGCTCGACCGGATACCGGCGGTCAAGGGCGAGATTCGTCTGGCCGATCGCGCCTATCTGCAACCGGACCGCATGGCCGTCCTGCTTGAAGCCGGCGCCGACTTCGTCATCCGGGCCGGCTGGAAGAGCGCGCGCTGGCGCGATGCCGACGGCGAGGCGCTCGACCTGATCGCCGCGCTGCGCAACGCAGCGGCAGACGGGCTGCTTGATCAGCCGATCTGGATCGAACGCAAGCAGGGGGCGCCTCTCGCCCTGCGTCTGGTCGCCGTCAAGAAGCCGGCACAGGCAGCGGAGGCCGCGCGCCGCAAGGCGCGCCGCGACGCGCAGCGGGAAGGCTATCAGCTTTCCAAGGGCACGCTCGAAGCCGCCGACTGGGTGATCCTGACGACCTCGCTTACGCCGGAGGATTTCGCCACCGCCGATGTGCTGGCCCTTTATCGCCTGCGATGGCGCATCGAGCTCGGCTTCAAGCGGTTGAAAAGCCTGATCGGCCTGAAAGGGCCGCCGGCGACCGACGAACGTTCCGCCAGACCCTACGTGCTGGCCCATCTTCTCATCATCCTGCTGCTCGAGCCGCTCGTCGACGAACTCGAGGACTCTCCCCGCTGGGCGGACGCCGCCTGACCCGGCCCGGCGCCTGGCGTCTGCTGCAGCATCTCGTCGCCGTGTTGCTCCAAGCCATCATCCCGCAGCCGACAATCGCTTGCCTGCGACGATCCGCACCGGCGCTCCGCCGTCATCTCCGCGAGCCGCCCCGACAAAAACGTCGCTATCAAACAATGATCCAACTATCTTAGCGCCTATGCGCGAAAGCGGGGACGACCCAAGCGAGTCACAACAACCCCAATTCTCTTAACTCCCGCCGCATCGCTTCCGGCATCGTGGCGGCGCCGGGAGCCGCGCGCGAGAGGTCGCGCGGAGCGTCCTTGTCCTCGAGATAACGCCAGCCCTGGAAGGCCGCGCGCGGGCGCGGCTCGACCAGCCTGACCTTGCCGTCGAGCACGAGGCGGCAGCGATGGATGCCGTCCTTGTCGGTGAATGGACGGATGTCGAGAATCCGCTCGCGGCAGGTAATCTGGCCCTTGATCACCCAGTAGAGCGAGCCGCCGGCGAGAAGTTCCTCGGCGCGCTTGGGCACCATGCGGGTGGTATGGATGTGCTCGGGCTTCTGCCCGCGCCGTTTCTTTTCTTTCTGCTTCTGCTTGATCCAGGTTTCCAGGTCGGCGACCGAGTCGCAGCCGACGCATAGCTTGACGAGATGAAGCGGCATTCCAGTTCCTATCAATAAGCAGCACCGACCCTCACCGTCATCCTGAGGTGGCGCGCAGCGCCCTCGAAGGATGACGGGCACAGCCCATGCCGTCACCCTTCGAGGCTCACGGAAACTGTCATCGGGCCGGTCCAAGAGGGCCGGACCCGTTGGCTCGCACCTCAGGGTGACGGAGCGGAGGTCGGCTCAATCACCAGCACCTTGGCCCCTTCGGCGACCTGCGCATCCCTGGCGACCGCGACCTCCGTCACCACGCCGTCGACCGGGGCGTGCAGCGTATGCTCCATCTTCATCGCCTCGATGATGGCAACGCGCTGGCCGCGCGTCACATCGGAGCCCTTCTCCACAAGAAGTGCGAGCACTTTGCCATGCATCGGCGCGCGCACGAGGCCGCCCGAACCGGTATCGGTCGCCTCGTCGATGGCCAGGTCGCGCAAGGTGACCTTGGTCTGGTGGCCACGGCGCAGCACATAGACAACATCCGCCGCCGCAACCGCGACCGCATCGGCCGCCGGTGCGAAACCGCCGACGGTCACGGAAGGCCCATTCGCGCCATAGACGATCTGCGCCGCCAGTGCCTCGCCGTCGGCCACGATCGGCAGCGTCAGGCGACGTTCGCCCGACAACTGGAACGCATCGGTGGCATCCCAGGGCGACGATGCCTCACCGGCGGTTCGTGCGAGCCGCACGCTTTCGCGCTTGATGAGTTCCTCGGCCCCGAGCGCGGCGGCGGCGCGGTCGAGCCCCTGACGCACGGCCCCGAGTTCCGCCAGATGCGCATCGATGAAGCCGGTGTCGAATTCGCCGGCGCGAAACTTCGGTGCCTGCGCGAGCGCGGCCAGGAAGGCGCCATTACTGCGCGGGCCGACCACGACCGTCTGTCCCAGCGCGTCGGCAAGCCGGTCGAGCGCGGCATCGCGCGTCGCCTCGTGCACGATGAGCTTAGCGATCATCGGATCGTAAAAGGGCGTGACCGTATCGCCCTGTTCCGCGCCGCTGTCGATGCGCAGGTCCTCTCGTTTCGGGAATTGCAGCGCGATCAGCCTGCCGGTCGAAGGCAGGAAGCCGCGCTCCGGGTCTTCGGCGTAAAGCCGAGCCTCGACCGCATGGCCGGAGAGTCGGACCTGATCCTGCTTGAGCGGCAGCTTCTCCCCCGCCGCGATGCGGAACTGCCATTCGACCAGGTCGAGCCCGGTCACCGCCTCGGTCACCGGATGTTCG
>JAKALX010000034.1 GCA_021823905.1 Chloroflexota bacterium
TCCGATCTCGCCCAGAAGGCCCAGCTCGCTCAGATACGGCTTGACGAGGCCATCAAGGCGAAGCGCGCGGCGACGACGATCAAACGGAATCTGTCGCCCAGCGACGTCGTCTGGGCGGAGAAACACTCTGGCTAGCCAGCCTTCGGAAGAGACCGGCATCGGGCTGATCGGCCTCGGGGCCGTCGGTGGCGGAGTGGCGCGGGCCATGATCGAGAAGGCCGGCTCGCACGAAGTGAGCATCGGTGGCGTCACCCAAAAGAAGGCGGAGCTCGTGATCATGACGCACCCGGCCGACGAACGGGCGATGCAGGGGGCGCTGCGGGAGATCGGGTCGCTCCCGGTCGTGGTGGGGATCGGCGCGTTCCTCCGCGTCGAGGACTAGCGATGCCGTCAGACGCGCAGTCACAAGCTCAGGCTCTCAGCGAGATCGTCACCTGGCTGGAACAGCAGGTTCGGAATGCACGCGACGAGCAGGCGAAGGCAGCCGTTCAGGTGGACCAGCTGACGCGCCAGGTCCATCGGCTTGCGGAGGAACTGGACTTGACCGAGCGCGCGGTGCGCGAGATCGAACCGCGGCTTCTGCCGTTCAAAGGCCTGCCGGAAAAGCTCCGGGCTCTCGACGAAGGTTCGGAACAGATCCGGCAGCAGGTAAACGCCAATCGGACGGAGATCGAGAGCTCGATCCGGGTGCTGCGATCGGAATCGGAGTACGAGCGCCAGGAGCGCGCCGAGATCTACCAGCGGATCGAGGCGAGCGCGAGCCAGTTGGGACTGGTCCTGGCCGACGTCGCCCAGATGCAGAACCAGACTGCGCAGATGAACCAGACGTTCCAGACCCTCCTCGAACGGCAGCGGGAGGTGGAAACGCGGATCGAGCAGTTCGGTCTGCGGCTCGACCGAAGCATCGAGGTGACCCGCGATCTCGAAGTGCGCATCAAAGATGTCGTCCTCGCCGACCTCGACGACCGATTCGACGTGGTCTTCGAACGGCTTCAGGTGGTGGGCGAGATGGTGAAGCGGAACGAAGACATCGTCGCCTCGGTGGCGAACGAGCGGAGCCTGCGGCAGGAGGTGATCGACGAAGTCTCCGTCTGGCGCGAGGAGCACGCGCGGATCGACGGACGGGTGAACCAGCTCGAGGAGCTGACGGACAAACTGGTCAGCCAGATCGACAAGGTGCACGGCGAAGTCACGCTGCTCGAGGGGCGCCATTCGGGGCTGGGCGAGCGCGTCGCGAACCTGCGTAAGGACATCGTCGAGGTGGTCGACCACGTGCGCGAGGAGTTCGCGAAATACAACGCGATGATGGAGAAGCAACGCCGGAAGCAGATCCAGGGGCTGGAGCAGGAGCTGCGCGAGATGAAATTCCATGCCTTCCGGCCGCCGGAGGAGCCGTGACGAAAGCCGCTGCCGCACCGCGCGGTGTGTTGCACCGCTGGGCTGAGATCCTCCCGCTCAGCGACAAGACGCCGCGGATAAGCCTCGGCGAGGGCGAGACTCCGCTCGTGCGATCGGTACATCTGGCCGGCCTCTGCGGGCTCGACGAGCTCTGGTTCAAGCTGGAAATGTGCAACCCAACGGGGTCGTTCAAGGACCGCGGGATGGTGGTGGCCGTCGCCAAGGCGATCGAGGAGGGCGCCCACGCGATCATGTGCGCGAGCACGGGGAATACGAGCGCGAGCGCCGCGGCCTATGCGGCTCGCTGCGGGATCGACTGCTTCGTGCTCGTGCCGGGCGGCAAGGTGGCCGCCGGGAAGATGGCCCAGGCGATCGCGTTCGGCAGCAAGATCATCGAGATCGACGGGAACTTCGACGAAGCGCTGAATGCGGCACGCGAGCTGACAGCCAGGCACCCCGTGGCGCTGGTGAACTCGGTCAACCCGTTCCGGATCCAGGGACAGAAGACGGCCGCGTTCGAGATCTGCGAATCGCTGGGCGACGCGCCGGACATCCTCGCCATCCCGGTTGGGAACGCGGGGAACATCACCGCCTACTGGAAGGGCTTCGGCGAGTGCGCCGAGCTGGGGCGGGCGACGCTGCACCCCAGGATGTACGGCTTCCAGGCAGCGGGAGCTGCCCCGATCGTCCGCGGAGAACCCGTGCGGGAGCCGCACACCGTCGCAACCGCAATCCGCATCGGCAACCCCGCTTCGTGGAAGAGCGCGGTTTCGGCACGGGACGAATCGGGCGGGCTGATCGAGGCGGTGACGGACGACGAGATCCTTGAGGCCTACCGCCTGCTGGCGCACAAAGAGGGCCTGTTCGTCGAGCCGGCCAGCGCTGCTTCGATCGCCGGCTTGATGAAGCTTGGCCGCGAAGGGCGGATTCGGGGCGGGCGAGCGGCGGCCGTACTCACGGGCAACGGGCTCAAGGATCCCGACACGGCGATCGCCCAGTACAGGCCCGACGTGACGAAGGCGAGCGCGACCGCCGAGAGCGTCGAACGGGCGCTCGGCTGGTAGGGCGCGGGGCGTCGCGCACAGGCCGGCCTTGACCGCGATTCGAGGCGGCCTACACTTGCCACTTGGTATGAAGCTACTTCGCGCCCGTTCTGCCGTCGCCGCTCTTTTCGCCACGGTTGCCGCTCTGCCGGCCGCAAGCACCCTGGCACAGGAGGCGACGCCGGGAACGAATTCGAACACCGACGTTGTGCCCACGTTGGTTTGGATGGCCTTGGGCGTCGCGGGCCTCGCCATCGTGCTCACGCTGTTCTACTTCCTGAAGCGCAGCGTCGGCGGGTTCCCCAAGAACCCGAGCTGGGTCGCCCCGATCAGCATCCGGCGCAGCCGGGACTTCCCCGGCGATACGGACGCGCACGAATCAACGCACGACGCACACGCGCAGCCCTCAACCGGGCACTAGCCTCCAACAGCGTGCCTGCGCAGGTGCGGCCGCTCACGTGCGAGATGATCGGACGATTCGCGCGACCAGGCGGCCTCCACCGAGGCGAAGGCCGGGTCCAGTCGTGACGTGCTGGCACAGGCGCTGTCGCTGTCGGCTTGAAAGCTACCAGGCGCCGCCACCACCGCCGCCACCACCTCCGCCCGAGAATCCACCGCTGAAGCCAGAGCCGCCGCCGGAGCTGCCCGGCGTGCTCGCCATAGTGGTGGTGACTGAGCTTGCGAAGCCCTGGAGTCCGGCGGAAAAGGCCATGACCTCGAACGCACCGGTTCCGGTGTACCAGCTCGAGGTCGACGCCTGCGCCTGGTCCTCGATCCCTTTGAACGCCTTCGCCCACTTGTCGACGCAGCCGAAGACGATCGCGAACGGGAGGTAGCGGGCGAAGATGTTCTGTTGCTCGTTGAACTCCTGCATACGGGTCTCGGCGGTGGCGACGTAGAGGCGGAAGCCGAGCACGCGGCGGAGCGCTTCGCTGCCCGTCGCTGTTCGCCGAGCCATCGCTCGCGAGACAGGAAGCCACAAAACGCCCGCGAGCGCGGCCGGCGTGAAGATGAGCGCCCGACTGAACAGGATGCCCGACGCCAGCGAGAGCAAGGCGCCCGCGAGGATGAACGCGAGGCCGGCGAGGAGCCAGCCAACGCGCGCGTTCCCGGGGCGGGCGGTGAACCACTTCCGCTTCATGGCGTCGTCGTAGAGCTCGTCCTTCACCTTCGCGAGCTTGCTCGCAAACGTGTTCTTCAGGTCTGAAAGCTCGACCTCCGTCTTGGAACCCTCGAAGAGGCTGTCGTACAGCTCCTGCTCGTAGGGGAGGAGGTCGCTCTCGCGCTCGACCTTCGTGAGCTTCCAGTCCTTGTGGCCGAACCAGCCCTCTTTCGGAATCTCCGTTATGTGGAGATAGCCGCGGACCGCCAGGTCGATGATCGTCGCGGTGACGTCGCGCGTGTCGGCGCGCTCGTCGAGGATGACGCCCATCTGGGCCGGGCGAAGGTCGTCTGGCGGGAGGTACTCGACAACGACGTCGGTATGGCCGAAGAGCGGCTGGGTGTGCTCGCTCGGGTCGTTCGTCAGGTAGTAGAGCGTTCGGTAGCGGCGGTCGCGGCCGTTGTTCCACCAGAGCGCGACGATCGCGGCGATTGAGCTCACAGCAACCAGGACGAGGCCAGTGAACTCGATCCAGTCGAACGTGAAGAAGTCGCCGACGGTCAGGCGCTTCTCGAAGACCGGCGGCTGGATCTGGACGAGGCCACGCGGCCAGCCGGCAACGATAGTCAGCTGCTCGCTCGGCCCGAGCGGGCGCGAGGCTTCGAACTTCGCGGAGCTGCCGGTGGCGCTGTTGCGGCACGTTCGATCGATACCTCGCAGGCCTTCGTAGCACGTCGTCTTCAGCGAGGCGCCGGCGGGCAAACGGACGGTCACAACAGCATGAGCAATGGTGGCCGGCCAGGTGCCCGTGGCGTTCCAGTAGAGCTCGTCGTGGTCGGAGTAGGCGTCGAGCGCGCCACGGACTTCGTAGTGGATGCTGTAGGACTGCTTTCCGGTGACGGTCACGTCCGGGTCACCGATCTTCACGTGCAGCATCCCATCGGACTCGGAGGTGCTGTAAAGCAGCGGCTTCCCGTTGGCGGAGGTCACCTGGATCGCACGGATGTCATAGACGCGGTCGTGGTTGCCCGGACAGGGGGTGAGCGGCGGCGGCGCGCCTTCCCGCGGCGCTGTGCACTCAACCTTCGTGGCGAGGTCGCGAATGATGCCATGGTGCGGCTCGCCGCCGAAGTTCACCTGGATCGACTCGTCGGCCACGAGCGTGCCGTCGGGCCGGATGGTGTAATCGATCGCCATGTCGTCGATCTGCCAGCCGGCCTGGGCGCGGGCAGGGACTGCCAGACGAGCGGAAGCAGCGACGACGACGACAACGAGAGCAGCAACGACGAGACGCTTCACGGGCGCCATCGTACTGCCGGCGCGACTGTGGCGCAGGTTGCTCGCATGTTGCGAAGCGTCGCGAATAGAGCTGGCCAAGACAGCGAGCCGCCCGCCGTCTATGATCCCTCTCACCACTTCGTCCGGGGCACCACCCCCAACCACACCCAGGAGGGTGCATGGAAGCGTTCGACTATGTGGCGCCGCGCTCGCTGGCCGAGGTCTACTCGCACCTCGGCAACGGGAAGCGGACGCTGTTCCTGGCGGGGGGCACGGACGTCATCGTCCAGCTCCGCGAAGGCCGCCGTCATTGCGATCAACTGATCGACCTCAAGCACGTGCCGGAGCTGATGCGGCACGGGTTCACGTCCGACGGGACGCTCGAGATCGGCGCGGCGTCGCCGCTCGCCGAGATCTACGAGGACGCGGAAGTGCAACGCCGCCTGCCGGGCCTCGTCGACGCGGCGTCGTTGATCGGCGGCATCCAGATCCAGTCGCGGGCGAGCCTTGGCGGCAACCTCTGCAACGCGAGCCCGGCGGCCGATTCGACGCCCGCGTTGATGGCGCTGGGCGCGCGTCTCGTCATCGGGTCGGCAAGCGGCTCGCGCGAGGTCGCGGCCGAGGAGTTCCCGGCGGGCCCAGGGCAGAACAGCCTGCGCCCCGGAGAGATTCTCGTTCAAATCAAGGTGCCGCCACAGCCAGCCCATTCGGGAGCGGCGTACCTCCGGTTCATCCCGCGGAACGAGATGGACATCGCCGTCGCGAGCGCTGGCGTCCGCCTCGTGCTCAGCCCGGATAACTCGCGCATCGAGGACGTCCGGCTGGCGCTGGGCGCGGTTGGGCCGACGGTAATCCTCGTCAACACAAACGACCTCGCGGGCAAGGCCGCGAATGCCGAGACGTTCAAACTGGCGGGTGAGATGGCTTCGGCCGCCGCCCGGCCAATCGACGACATGCGCGGAGGTGTCGCCCAGCGGCGGCGCCTTGTCAGCGTGCTGACTGTTCGCGCCCTCAACACGGCGCTCCAGCGAGCCACGGAGGCCCGTTAGCTCATGCGACGTTCGCAGGTCCAGACCCGTCTCAACGGCAACGACATCGACTTCCTTTGCGAGCCGCGCCAGAGCCTGCTCGAAGTGCTCCGCGACGAGCTTGGCTTCACGGGCTCGAAGGAGGGCTGCAACAACGGCAACTGCGGCGCCTGCACGGTGATCATGAACGGCCGCATCGTGAACTCGTGCTGCGTTCTCGCGGTCGAAACCGAAGGCGCCGAGATTCAGACGATCGAGGGCGTGGCGCACGGGGAGAAACTCCATCCACTCCAGCAGGCGTTCCTCGAAGAGGCGGCCCTGCAATGCGGGATTTGCACGCCGGGCTTCATTATGTCCGCGAAGGCACTGCTCGAACGAGAGCCGAACGCCGACGAAGCCCGCATCCGGCACTGGCTGGCGGGAAACCTCTGCCGCTGCACCGGATATGACAAGATCGTGAAGGCGGTACTCTCCGCCGAGCCGCAGTTGCAGGAGGCGAAGCAGTCATGACAACGGTTGAGAAGCCCGTCTACAGCGTTATCGGCACGCGTCCCATCAGGCCCGACGGGGTCGAAAAGGTCACGGGCAAGGCCCAGTACGGCGCGGACGTCCACCTGCCAGGGATGATCTACGGCCGCATCCTGCGCAGCCCGCACGCGCACGCCCGGATCCGCTCGATCGACACCAGCGCGGCCGCGAAGCACCCTGGCGTGCTGGCCGTGGTAACCCACGGCGACCTCCCGGCGGCTGACGACCGCGTGGAAGAACTCGGCGAGACCGCTGTCAACGTGCGCGAGCTGAGCAGCAACATCCTCGCGTCGGACAAGGTGCTCTACCGGGGTCACGCCGTCGCGGCCGTCGCCGCCGCGAGCCCGCACGTCGCGGAAGAAGCCCTGGCGAAGATCAAGGTCGACTATGAGGTGCTGCCGGCGGTCGTCGACGTTCGCGACGCAATGCGCGAGGACGCTCCGCTCCTGAACGAAGCGCGGCGGACGAAGTCGATGGGCGGCCAGGTCAGCGACCGGCCGAGCAACATTGCCAGCCACAACCAGTTCAAAGCGGGCGACGTGGAGGCCGCCTTCGCCGAGGCGGACGTCGTCGTCGAGCGCGAGTTCACGACGAAGATGGTCCACCAGGGCTACGTCGAACCGCAGAACGCGACGGCCGCCTGGAACTCGGACGGCACGCTCACGGTCTACACCAGCACGCAGGGCGCGTTCGCCGTCCGGGCACAGCTTTCGGAGATCCTTCGCCATCCACTGGCACGCATCAAGGTCGTTCCCATGGAGATCGGCGGCGGGTTCGGCGGGAAGACGGTGGTCTACCTCGACCCGGTGGCGGCGGTACTCTCGAAGAAGACCGGCCGCCCGGTGAAGCTGACGATGAACCGGGCCGAAGTATTTGAAGGCACGGGCCCCACCAGCGGGACATACATCAAGATAAAGGCGGCCGCGAAGGACGGAAGGCTGACCGCGGTCAAGGCGACGCTTGCCTACGAAGCCGGCGCTTACCCGGGATCGTCAGTGGGGGCCGGCGCGATGACCATGCTCTCGCCGTACGACGTCGAGAACTTCGAGATCGACGCCTACGACGTCGTGGTCAACAAGCCGAAGACCGCGGCCTACCGGGCGCCAGGAGCGCCGGCGGCAGCCTTCGCCACCGAGAGCGCGGTGGACGAACTGACGAAGAAGTTGGGTATTGACCCGTTGGACTTTCGGCGCAACAGCGCCTCCCGCATGGGCACGCGGATGGTCAACGGCATCGCCTTCCCGCGGATTGGCAACGAAGAGACGCTGGACGCGGCGATCAACAGCCCGCACTACCGCTCGCCGATCGAGGGACCAAACCGGGGCCGCGGCGTCGCCTCGGGGTACTGGTTCAACGCGGGGATGCAGTCGAGCGTGACGGCGGCCGTGAACAGCGACGGGACGATCAACCTGATCGAGGGCTCGACGGACATCGGCGGGACGCGCGCCTCGCTCGCCATGCAGCTCGCCGAGACGCTGAGCGTGCCCTACGAGACGATCAGGCCAACGGTCGCGGACACTGACTCGGTCGGTCACAACGACGTGACTGGCGGCAGCCGGACAACGTTTGCGAGCGGTCTGGCGGTGTACGAAGCCGGGATGGACGTCCGCAGGCAGATGTGCGCACGTGCCGCGAAGCTCTGGAGCGTCGATCCGGACGACGTGGTGTACGAGGGCGGGAAGCTTCGCTGCACCAAAGATTCGACACGCGAGCTGACGTTCAGCGAACTGGCCAAACAGTCGGCACGGACGGGCGGGCCAATCGTGGGCAAGGCTTCGCTGCTCGCCCGCGGAGCCGGCGGGGCCTTCGCGACGCACATCGTCGACGTCGAAGTCGATCCCGAGACGGGAAAGACGACGATTTTGCGCTACACGGCGGTGCAGGACGTGGGCACGGCGATTCACCCGGCGTACGTCGAGGGACAGATCCAGGGCGGCGTGGTTCAGGGCATCGGCTGGGCACTGAACGAGGAGTACGCCTACGACGAAAGCGGCCGGATGCTCAACTCCAGCTTCCTGGACTACCGGATGCCTACGACGCTCGACGTGCCGATGATCGACACGATCGTCGTCGAGGTGCCGAATCCTGGACACCCGTACGGCGTTCGCGGCGTGGGCGAGGTGCCGATCGTGCCACCGCTGGCGGCGATCGCGAACGCGATCGCGGACGCCACCGGCCACCGGTTCACGGACCTGCCGATGTCGCCGCGGCGCGTGCTCGAAGCGCTGGAGGGGCTGGAGTAGCAGCCCGGCTGCGACACGTCGAAGGGCGGGCCGAGATGCGAATCGTCCCGCCTGTCGAGTGGACTGAAGCCGACGAGGGGGTCCGCGGATGGCAACCGTCATCATCCCGGCGCCGTTGCGCGACCTCTGTGGCGGGGCTTCGAAGCTTGATGTGCCGGGAACGACCATCGGGCAGGTGCTGCGCGAGCTCGACGTGCGCTGCCCCGGGTTCTACGCGCGCGTGGCCGACGGCGATCGGCTACGGCCGGAGCTGGCCTTCGCGGTCGACGGCGAAGTCGTGGGCATCGGACTGCACGACCCGGTCGGACCGGCGACGGAGATCGCGATCGTGCCGGCGATCGGCGGCGGACGGTAGCGATTCACGATTGCCGATTGCCGATTGCCGATTGCCGGGAGATGGTCGCTTCGGTTGCGGGTTCGACCTCTCGGCTTGTCGCTGGCGCTCCAGACGATGAATGGCGCCCGGTGACCAGCCCTATTTCATCTCGCCCCAGTTGCGCCCCTGCTTGAGGTCTACCTTGAGGGGGACGTTCATTCGGAGGCTCGCGGGCATGATGCGCGCCGAGAGTTCGCGGATGGCCTCCACCTCGTCGGCGGGCGATTCGAAGATCAGCTCGTCGTGCACCTGGAGGATCATGCGGCTGCGGAGCTGACGGTCGCGCAGCTCGGCGTCCACCTTGATCATGGCGACCTTGATGATGTCGGCGGCGGTGCCCTGGATGGGCATATTGATCGCCTCGCGCTCGGCCGCGCTGCGCACCTGGAAGTTCGTGCTGCGAATCGCCGGCAGGTAGCGGCGGCGGCCGAACAGCGTCTCGGCGTAGCCGTGCTCGCGCGTGAAAGCGAGCGTCTTCTGCTGCCACTCCGCGATGCCGGGGAAGTTGGCGTAATACGAGGCGATGAACGCCTCGGCGTCCTGGCGGCTCATGCCCGTGCGGCTGGCAAGGCCGAACTCGCCCATGCCGTAGGCAATCCCGAAGTTCACCATCTTCGCGGTGTCGCGCATCTGGCGGGTGACCTCGTCGGGGCTGACGCCGTAGACCGTTGCCGCCGTGGCGCGGTGGATGTCCTGGTCGGCGAGGAAGGCGTCGATAAGGCCGCGGTCTTCGGTGACCTGGGCGAGGACCCGCAGCTCGATCTGGGAGTAGTCGGCGGCGACGAACCAGGGGTCGTCAAAGAACGAGGCGACGAAGGCGCGGCGGATGTCGCGGCCGGTGTCGGTTCGCACGGGAATGTTCTGGAGGTTCGGGTTGGTGCTGCTCAGGCGGCCGGTCGAAGCGACGGTTTGTTGGAAATCCGTATGAATGCGGCCGTCGTCGGCAACGGTGCCGGGGAGCGCGTCGCAGTAGGTTGACTTGAGCTTCGTGAGGCCGCGGTATTCGGAGATGAGATCGACAATCGGGCTGACCTCGCGGAGCCCGTCGAGCGCGCGCTGATCGGTGCTATAGCCCTGGGTGGTCTTGCGGCTCTTCGGGAGCCCAAGCTCCTTGAAGAGCACGTCGCTGAGCTGCTGGGGGCTGCCGATGTTGAACTCGTGACCAACCAACGCGAAGATCTCGCGCTCGGCCCGCTCGATGTCGCCCGACATGGCGCGGGAGAGGTCTCGCAGGACCGGGATGTCGACGGCCACGCCGACCCGCTCCATGCGGTAGAGAACTGGGACGAGTGGCAGCTCCATGTCGGCGAAGAGCGGCCACTGGCCGCGTTCGCGGAGCTGGTCTTCGAGCTGCGGGCGAACCCGGAGAAGCATCTCGGCCTGCTGGCAGGCGTATTCGCCCACCTTCGCCATGTCGACCTGCGCCAGGGAGATTGTGTTGCGACCGCTACCGGTGAGCGTTTGCAGCGCGACGAGCTCGACGCCGAGCCGCTCGTTGACCAGGGCGCCGAGGTTCTGCGATGTCTCGCCAAGGAGAAACGCGGCGATGTTCACGTCGAACTCGTCGCCTTCGATGCCCATGCCCGCGCGTTCGAGCTGGTGCATCAGCCCCTTGGTGCCGTACGTCGTCACCTTCAACGAGGCGTCGGCCAGGATCGGGCCGAGCACGTCGCGGACGCGAGCGAGCGGGAGCTGCGTGCTGTCGACGTCCATGCGCGGGACGTGGCCGACCGGGACGTACCAGGCCTTCCCGGGCGCCGTGGCGAACCCGAGTCCGAGGAGCAGATGGTGCGAGGTGTCGCCGGCGGTGGAGAGCGCGGTGAAGCCGAAGCTCCCGGCCCGCCTGAGGGCGTCGGCAAGGGCGCTCAGGCCGGCTTCGTCGACCACGCTCGTGTAGCTGGTTCCGACCTCCTCGACGGCCGGCGGCGGCTCCTGCGTCCCCTCGCCAAGCACCTGGGGAAGGCGCTGGAGGAGGCTGCGGAACTCGAGCTCGCGGAAGAAGTCGGCGACCCGATTGCGGTCGTAATCGCGGACGCGGCACTTTTCGAGGTCGAAATCGACCGGGAGGTCGGTGCGGATGGTGACAAGATCGATGTTGGCTCGCGCCCGCTCCTCGCCGTCCTTGAGCTTCTGGCGGATGGCGGGGCTCCTGACGAGCTCGACGTTCGCGTAGATGTCGTCAACGTGGCCGAACTGGCGGATGAGGTCCGTGGCGGTCTTTTCGCCGATACCCTTGATACCCTCGACGTTGTCGCTGGTATCACCCTTGAGCGCCTTGTAGTCGATCATGTAGGGCGGGCTGAAGCCGTAGCGCTCGGCCGCTTTCGCTTCGTCGTAGACGACCACGTCGCGCTGGTAGGGCCGGAACATGAATATGTTCACGTTTGGCCCGACGAGCTGGACGAGGTCGGTGTCGAGGGTCACGAGATAGGTTTCGATGCCCTCGGCGGCCGCTCGCTTGGCGATGGTGCCGGCGACGTCGTCGGCCTCGAACCCCTGGTGCGAGAAGACCGGGATGTTGAAGCAGTCGAGCATCTGGCGGACGCGCTCCATTTGAGGCAGCAAATCTGGTGGCGTTGCGCGGCGAGTGGCTTTGTAGGCTTCGCTGGCCTCGTGACGGAAGGTCTTGCCGCCGGCGTCCCAGGCCGCGCAGATATGCGTTGGCTGAAGCATCTCGAGGACGCGAATGAGGGACTCGGCATAGCCGTACGTGGCGTAGGTCGGCTCGCCCTTCGAGCTCGTCAGCGGGTTGGGCGCCGAGCCGAGGGCGAAGAACGCGCGAAAGAGGATGCCGTGCGAATCGAGGATGACGAGGCGGGGTTTGCCCGTTGGCTTCGGTGCGGTCACCCAGCGATTATATCCGCCGCGGCGCCGGGGACCGATGTGGTCACAAGCGCGGTAATGTAGTCACAAAGGAACGTTCGAGATGGTGCGTGTCGGGATTCGCGAATTCAAGGCGCATATGGGGCAGTACATGAAGTTGATCCGAGCGGGAGAGACGATCATGCTCACCACGCGCGGGGTAGACGACGTGATGCTGGTGCCTATTCAGAGCCTTGAAGGGGGCAGCAGTGGATCAGGGCGGGGAGCAGTCTGATGGCAAGACGGCGGGACAACACCGACGACGGCCCCGTTCGCGTGCCGGTTGGAGAATTCCGCACCCAGCTGTCGCGGTTCCTCAGGCGGGCACGAGCTGGCGAAACTTTTGTGCTCGAAGAGCGAGGCAGGCCAATAGCCAGGCTCGAAATGCCTTCGCACCCTCTTACGGCGATGGAGAAGATCCGACGAATGATCAAGAGCGGCGAGGCTCACTGGAGTGGCCGGCGCTTCACGCCGCCGGACGTGCCGGTTCACGTAGCGGCGGGCACGAGCGTGGCCGACATCATCATCGAAGACCGTCGTGGCCGCCCGGGTGAGAGCGAAGAAGTTGAGCATCTACGCGGATAGCAGCGCCCTGGTAAAAGTCTATCTTGACGAGCCCGGTGCGCCCGAGATGCGGGCCCTCCTCGCCGAAAACGAAGTGGTCATCACATCGGTGATCGCGCTGCCTGAGCAGATCTCCGCCGTCCGTCGCGCTTCCGCCGGAGGGCGCATCGAGGCGGGCCGTGCTGAATTCCTGCGAGGGGAAATCCTCAGCCACTGGGCCGACATGATGTCGGTTGGTGTGAACGAAGCCACGCTGCGCTCTGCGGTCGACGTGGCGTGGAGGTTCGGCCTCCCAGGTTTCGACGCTGTCCACCTCGGCTCGGCGCTGGCGTTCAACGAGGGCCTCGATAAACCGATCACGTTCGCGACGTTTGACCGGGTGCTCTGGCGGGCGGCTCGCGAGAGTGGCCTCGAAGCGTGGCCGCCGGAGGTCGGCTGAGCCAGCGAGCGCCGCGCGCTACAATGCCCGCGCAACCGAAAAGGAGCGACCCCATGGACTTTCGACTCACCGCCACGCAGGCCGCGTTTCAGCGCGAAGTCACGACGTTCATCGAACGAGACCTGCCCGCGGGCTGGAACGAAGAGCACGGCTCGCTCGAAGAGCGGCTTGTCCTCGAGCGCGACGTGATGAAGCGGCTTGCGGCGCGGCATTGGCTGGCTCTGCCGTGGCCCAAGGAGTTCGGCGGACTGGGCGCCTCGCCGATGCAGCAGATGATCTTCAACGAGCAGATGGCCTATCACGGCGTCCCCGGCACGATCAACATGGGCGTCGCCTGGGTTGGTCCGGTCGCGATGCTCTACGGCACCGCCGAGCAGAAGTCGCGCTTCCTGTCACGGATCGCCGACGGGACCGACCTCTGGTGCACGCTCTATTCGGAGCCCGGCGCCGGCTCGGACCTGGCGGCGATGCAAACACGAGCGGTGCGCGACGGCGACGACTACGTGATCAACGGCCAGAAGATCTGGACGACCTTCGGGCACTATGCGGACTGGGGCTGGCTGGCCGCGCGAACGGACCCGAACGCGCCGAAACACAAGGGCATCTCGACGTTCGCGGTGAAGATGGACACGCCAGGGATCACGGTGCGGCCGCTCGTGAACATGGCCGGCAGCCACGAATTCAACGAGATCTTCTTCGAGGACGTCCGGGTGCCGGCGTCGCAACTCATCGGCGAGGAGAACCGCGGCTGGTACAACGTGGCCGTGGGCCTGGACTTCGAGCGATCGTCGATCGGGGCGACCTCGAACGCGCGCCGCAACGTGGACGACCTCGTCGCGTATCTTCATCACGGTGCGGTTCGCGCTTCCGGCGCTGTTCGCCACCGGCTGGCGGAGAACGCGATCGGCGTCCAACTGCTGCGGAACATGGCCTACTTCATCGCCTCGCAGCAGGAGAAGACGGGGATCGCGCCGAACCGGGAGGCGCAGATGGCGAAACTGTTCGGCGCCGAGCTGCAGCAGCGGATCGCCGCGACGGCACTCCAGGTCTTCGGAATGGAGAGCCAGGCAACGAGAGCCGGGTCAGCCGCCGAGCGCTCGCAGTTCAGCTACCTGCGCTCCGTCGCGAACACGATCGAGGGCGGCACGAGCGAGATCCAGCGTTCGGTGATCGCGACCCGCGGCCTCGGGCTGCCACGCGAGTAGGCTCGCTGTTCCCTGATGGCAACCGCTCCGCAACCCGCTGGGCACGACCCGAACCTACGAATTCTTAACGGATAATTCCCCGATCGAGAGGGGTAACCCCCTTTAGACCGACCTGCTACCATCCGTATACCAGAGTGGGACGAAAGCCAGACAGAGAACGGGCATGAGGTGCAGCATGGACGGAAAGAGCGAGCGCAAGGTAGTCAGCTTCCCGGCAGCGGACGAGTTCAGCGACGACGCGCGGCAGGCGCGGGTGCGCGCGCTGAAAAAGCGAGTGGCAAGCGGCACGTACCGGCTGGACGTGAGCGCCGTGGCGGAAGCGATGCTCGCCGAAGGGGCGTTCGAGACTGGCTCCCGGCCAGCGGCCGCAGCCGGGGACTCGGACGTGATCCGGCGGGCGATGGGCCGCTTCGTCGTTCAGCCTGAACCGGCGGCATCCGATGGCGATGCTCGCGCCGCCTCGGGATCCTGAGCCAACAGAGCGACGACGGGAACCCCAGGCCGGGGCGCCGATAACACGCGAACGCACGGTGCGCGTATACTTCGGCGCACACAAAGCAGTGGGGGTTCCGCCATGGCTCGACCTGTTCTTCGCACCGTGCTCTGCGACATGCTCGGCATCGAATACCCGGTGATCCTGGCTGGCATGGGGCCGGTCGCTGGCGGGATCGACGGACCCGTGGCAACGGCCGACCTCGTGGCCGCCGTGTCGAACGCTGGCGGACTCGGCGTAATCGGCGGCGCGGGCTACGGGCCGGAGCGCCTGCGCGAGGAGATCCAGCGCGTCCGCTCGATGACAAAGAAGCCATTCGGCGTTGACCTGCTCCTGCCCTCGAACTTCATGGGCGGAGCGGCAAGCGGCGAGATCCCGGCAAATCCGCGCGATCTCGTGCCTGCGGAAAGCCGCGCCAAGGTGCGCAAACTGGCGGAGGACATGGGCCTCCAGTGGTTCGAGGCGCCGCCGGCCGCCGCGCCCGCGCCCCGGCCCCGGGCAGGGCAGGGAATGTCGGACGGCCAGATGGAGGTCGTCATCGAGGAGAAGGTCCCGGTCTTCGCCTCGGGCCTGGGCAGCCCTGCGGCCTGGATGGACCGGCTGAAGGCGAACGGGACGAAAGTCATCTGCCTGGTCGGTAACGTGAAGAACGCAAAGCGCGTCGCGGCTTCGGGCGCCGACATCGTTGTCGCGCAGGGAACCGAGGCGGGCGGGCATACCGGCCGGATCGCGACGATGGCCCTCATTCCCCAGGTGATCGACGCCGTGACGCCGGTGCCCGTGGTCGCCGCCGGGGGCATCGCCGACGGGCGCGGGCTTGCAGCCGCGCTCGCGCTTGGCGCGATCGGGGTCTGGTGCGGCACCGCCTTCCTGGTGGCGAAGGAGGCGAACCAGCCGGGCACGCAGAAGGCGCGCGTCCTGGCGGCGGCGGACGAAGACACGCGGATCACGAAGATGTACAGCGGCAAGACGATGCGCAACATCAACAACCCGATGATCGAGGCCTGGGAGGCCGCCGGCATCCAGCCGATGCCGATGGGCCTCCAGGGCCTCCTCATCGAGGACCTCGTCTACACCTGCCGCAAGAACGGCCGCGAGGACCTGCTCATGAACGCGGCTGGGCAGATCTCGGGGATGCTGACGACCGAACGGTCCGCCGCGGACATCCTGAACGGGATGGTTTCCCAGGCCGCCGACATCATCGCGAACCGGCTGCCGAAGGCCGTGCCGGCGACCACCGGCGTCTGAGCCAATGGCCGATCG
>JAKALX010000431.1 GCA_021823905.1 Chloroflexota bacterium
GTTCGTCCTGTTTGTGGGCGGCACGGTGGGCCTGATCGTGATGGCCTCGCTGCACAGTGAGGAACTGGTCAGCGCCGACTATTACGCGCAGGAACTGCGCTACCAGCAACAGATGGAACGTCAGGACCGCGCGCGCGCGCTACCGGAGCCGGCGCGCATCGCGTACGACGCCGCGACCCAAACCATCACCATTACGCTCCCGCCGTTGCAGGCCAGTCAGCATCCGACCGGCACCATCCAACTCTACCGCCCGTCGGCGGCCGGACAGGACCGCAAGCTGGAGTTGAAACTCGACGCGGCCGGCCGCCAGATTCTCAGCGTGCGCGAGCTCAGTCCCGGCCTGTGGCGGGTGCGGGTGAACTGGACTTGCGAGGGCCAGGACTACGCCGCCGAACAGAAGGTTGTGCTTAAGCGAGACGCGTCCTGAGCGCAAACCGGCCGCGCGAGCCGCGCGCCCTTGTTGTCTAACGAAAAAGGCCAGCCACAGCCGATCCGCGTTGCTCGGCAAACCAATGGCTCTTGGGCAAACCGACGGCGTCATCGGCTGTTGGCTGCGCCGTCTTGTTCGGCGACCGTCTCACAACCACCTCGTAAACTCATCTGCCTCCATCTCTGCGTCCTTCAGAATCTTGCTTAGCAAGCCGGGGCCGATGGTCTCACCCACGTGAACCGGCACCACGGTGCGACGCCCATCCGGATGCCGCATAAAATGGTGGCTGCCCTTGGTCCGCTAGACCGCGAAGCCCGCGCACCGCAACGCCGCGATAACCTCGCGCCCACGCAATCGAGGCAACCGTGGCATATTCAGACCGTGATGCGCTGTACGCCCACAAACTCGGTGGTCGCCGACACATCTCGCTCGACCTCCAGGCACAACTCGATGGCCTCGCGAACCCGGGCGATGAGCTTGTCGAGTGAGCGCGCCTGAGTATGGCAGCCGGGCAATTCCGGGACGCTGGCCACATAGTAGCCCTCCGCGTCGCGCTCGACGATCACGCTGAATTCACGATTACTGGTTCTTCGCATGGGGATGGTATGGCACAGAATCACCCGGGGCGCAACACCGCCGAACGACAAAAGTGAGCGACCGCCGCCGACACCGACGCCAGAGCGCACGACAAGCCTCCGACTACCCGCGACGCCCAAACGTAGAGCGCGGGCGGCGGTTCGCTCCAGCGACAAGCCTCCGACTACCCGCGACGCCCAAACGTAGAGCGCGGGCGGCGGTTCGCTCCAGCGCATTGTTAGGCCACGTGTCTCTCATGTTCTTAGCTCGAAGTGTCTGCGTGCCTGGGGCGCAATCTTACCAAGACGCTCCAGCCTCGACCGAATAGCTCCTCTCGTCCGTTGGTGAATCCCTGCAACCTCACCAACCGTCTTCCCAGCGTCGAACTCCTCGCATAGCTGCTGCTCCTCAGAAGCGTCCCAAGCTCTGCCAGCGTTGTCAGGTAAAGTCTGACTACGCCGCTCGATGCGCTCCACTCGCTCCAATGCTCTCGCCGCGACGAACAGCGCACGAACAACGTCCGGCTGCTGGTATCTGCCATCCAACGGCTCGCCGGTCGTAGGACAACGACCGTCTGCCAGCGACTCGATGATCTTCCGTGCCTCGGTGATCGTCATGTGTGGTGGTGGTTCAGTGGCCTAACGACCGATATAGGTCATCCGTGGTTATTCACCGGCGGCGAGGCGAGCGCAGCGAGACTCTCGCCCCCCGCCGACGGCGAATAACCGCGCCGGCCGGCGCGCGTCCCGCTCGGTCCGCTCGTTCTTTGAACCCATCGTGTGTACCCTTTCTCCAACTTGCCCGCCCCGGCGGGACCAGGTCTGCTAACGACCCGTCGCTTCAACGACTGTGAGCTTCATCGACCGGCCCGTCGGGCGGGCTTGACCTTCGAACGACTCCTCAAGAGGCCGTCCGATCTGCTGATCCGACTCTTCTATATTGCCGTCGCCATTGGTCAAGCCTGCGGGTGAGCCCGAAAATGACCGCCTCACCCTCACCCCCCAAAATCATGCCCCAGCATCCCTTCCCCCTGCTCATCGGCCTGGACCGCTCCGACGCCCAGGCCGAGCTCTACTGCATCGACACCCGCTCCGGCCGTCGCTGGACCCAGTCCCTGGACACCGCCCCCGAACGTCTCCACGACTGGCTGGCCCAGTTTTGCGCCAGGATTACCCCCGCGTTCAGGTCGCCCTGTGCGGCGAGCAACCGGCCGTCAACCTGATCCTCTTCCTGGAAACTTACGCCTGGATCCCCCTCTTCCCCATCAATCCCCTCACCCTCCAGAAGTTCCGCGAGGCCTTCGTCACCAGCCGCGCCCAGGACGACGGCCAGGACGCTCGTTACCTCGCCGAACTTGTGCTCACCCACAGCGACAAACTCAAATCCTGGGTCCCCGAGGACGCCCAGACCCGGCGCCTCCAGCAATGGGTCCTGCACCGCCGGGCCGTCGTGGACGAGCGCACCGCCCTGACCAACCGGCTCCAAGCCCTGCTCAAACAGTGCTTTCCCCCGGCTCTCGAGCTCTGCGGCGAGGAACTCTGGCGCCCCCTGGCCACCGCCTTCCTCCTCAAGTGGCCCACCCTCCAGGCCGTCCAAAAGGCCAAGCCCGCCGTCTTGCGCGCCTTCTACCACGTCCACGGCTCCCGCAGTCAGACGCTCATCGCCCGGCGCGTGGAACGGATCGTTCAGGCCGTGCCCCTGACCGACGAGACCGCCCTGCTGGACACCTTCGCCCTGCGGGTGGAACTGGTCTGCCGCCAGCTCCAACTCGTCACCCGCGCCGGCGCCGACTACGACCGCCAGATCGCCGCGGTCTTCCCCCGGCATCCCGACCGCGCGATCTTCGCCCGCCTCCCGGGGGCCGGCCCGGTGCTCGCTCCCCGGCTGCTGGCCGCCCTCGGCGCGCAACGGGAGCGCTATGCCACCGCCGCGGCGCTCCAGTGTTTCACGGGCCTCGCCCCGGTGCCCAAGCAAAGCGGGGGCCAACGGGTCGTGCGCCGGCGCTACCGCTGTCCGCTCTTCCAGCGGCAGAGCTTCCACGAGTACGCCAAGGAGCGCATCCTCTGGTGCCGGTGGGCGGCGGCCTACTATCTCCAGCAACGGGAACGCGGCGGCTCCCATCGCCCGGCGGTCCGGGCGCGGGGCTACAAATGGCAGCGGCTCATCTGGCGCTGCTGGCAGAGTCACACGCCCTACGACGATGCCCGGTACGAAGCGGCCTTGCGTCAGCGACAGAGCCCGTTGGTGGCGCTCTTCAAGCGGATCGAAGGCGGCAAAAACCCCGCGAAAGCCTGCTCTCAGAAAACTCTCAAAACCCGTTGACGGATGACCTCAGAGGTGAACTGAGCGACCCGGCGCACGGGACGCCACGATTGCAACCGCGACGCCCCCGCCGGGTTCGCTGCAGCGCATGGTTAGCCGTCAATGTCTTCATCTCAAAAACAAAATGTCATAGCCCTCGGCATCTGCTGGCAACCTGCCGATCTGCGTCAGTGA
>JAKALX010000432.1 GCA_021823905.1 Chloroflexota bacterium
CTGGCCCGGCCGCGCGCAGCACCGTGAACGAGCCCTTGATGTGCACCGCGAAGACCTTGTCCCAGTCGTCCTCGCTCATGTTGTGGAACGCCACGTCGCGCAGGATGCCCGCGTTGCAGACCACGACGTCCAGCCGGCCCCACGTGTCGATCGCCGTCTTCACCATATTGAATCCGCCGTCGTAACTCGCCACGCTGTCGTAGTTGGGAACGGCCTCGCCGCCGGCGGCCTTGATCTCGTCGACCACCTTCTGCGCCGCCGAGCGGTTCTCGCCCTGGCCGTGCGGGTCCCCGCCGAGGTCGTTCACCACCACCTTCGCGCCGCGAGACGCGAGGTCCAGCGCGTACGAACGTCCCAGCCCCCCGCCCGCTCCCGTGACCAGCGCCACCTGACCGTCGAATCGAATTGCCATGTCTCGTTTCTTCTCCGTATCTGGTTACTGCCTTCGACCGCCGTGCCCGCCGCCGATCCACGGTTCCCCTCGGCGCAGCTCCTTGGCTCGTTGCAGGACCGAGGCTACCACGCCGGAGCGCTTATTTCTGCCAGCGGCCCCCGGTCGATCATCGACTGGAACCACGCCTCGGTGCTGGCGATCCTCCAGACGAGCGGCTCGCCCCTGTCCTTGCGCATCTCCTCGCGCACCTGCGCCACCATCTGCGGGTTGAACACCTCGCACCGCCGCTCCGCTCCGGCGAGCATCCGCTCGAGCCACGGCCGCAGGATGCTCCGGTTCCACTGCCGCTGCGGCGGCGCGTAGGCCAGCTTGTCCTTCCGGTCGAGAATCTCGTCCGGCACGATCCCCCGCATCGCCTCGCGCAGGATGACCTTCGTCACTGCCCGGTGCAGCAGCAGATCCGGCGGCAGGCCGAAGCAGTATTCCACCAGCCGGTGATCGAGGAACGGCAACCGAACCTCCCGGCTGAACGCCATGCTGTTTCGATCGGCATAGCGCAGGAACTCCGGCAGCTGCGTCGTTGTCTGCCAGCGGACCAGCTCGTTCCGCAGCCGGTCCGGGAACGGCTCGTACGTGTCGACGTGCGAAGGCGAGAACTCCCGGTGCAGGTCTGGCGAAACCACGTTCGCCGACCGGTAGTACAGCTCCACCAGCCCGTCGCGAACGCCGCCCGGCAGCGAGTAATAGGCGGCGAACAGCGCCGGGTCTCGCAGCGCCCCGTAGCGCTTCCCGAAGGAAACGAGCTCCGTCACCACCTTGTCCAGCCGCCCGCGCCGTAGCCAGTGCGCCCAGAACATCCCCTGCGCCTGGTCGTATCCCGCCAGGATCTCGTCCGCGCCCTGCCCGTCGAGCAGGACTGTCGTGTTGTTCGCCGCCGCCAGCTCCATGACCCGCCACTGAGCGAATGGGCTCGTGCTCGCGATCGGCTCCTCCTGGTGCCACTGCAGCCGCGCGAACTCCGCCGTGAACGCGTCCGGTTCCACCCAAACCTCGTGCGACTCGGCGTCCACCTGGTAGGTCACGATGTTGATGAACCGCCCCTCGTCGTGCGCCCGCGACCGGAACCGCGCGCTGAACGTCTTCTGCTGTACCCGCTGCGAGCTCTTCTCGGCGTTGATTGCCGCCACGATGCTCGACGAGTCCAGCCCGCCGCTCAGGCTGCTTCCCACTGGCACGTCGCTCCGCAGCCGCAGCCGCACCGCGTCGAACACGAGCTCCCGGAACCGCTCGATCGCCGCCAGCCGGTTGTGGGGCACCTCGCCCGCTGTCGACCGCCAGTAGCGCCGCGGCTCTCCCCGGCCCTCGGCGTCGATCACCAGGTAGTGCGACGCCGGCAGAGCCTCGATCCCCTCGAAGAAACTCTCGTGATCCAGGTCCAGGTCGCCGCGCGAGAGATACCGGAAGACCGACTTCCGGTTCGCCTTTCGCAACTCCGGCCGCACCGCCAGGATCGACTTCATCTCGCTTGCGAACACCACGCTCTGGCCCGTACGGGCCACGTACATCGGCTTCTCGCCGAACCGATCGCGCGCCAGCAACAATTGACGCTTCCGCCCGTCCCAGATGGCGAACGCGAACATGCCGTTCAGACGCGGCAGGCAATCGACCCCCCACTGCTCGTAGGCGCGGAGCAGGACTTCCGTGTCGCCGGTCGAGTGAAACGTGTGCCCCAGCTCGCGCAGCTCGGCCTTGAGTTCGACGTAGTTGTAGATCTCGCCGTTGAACACCATCGCAAGACCGGCCGCTTCGTCCACGAACGGCTGGTCCGAGGCCGCCGTCAGGTCGATGATCGCCAGCCGCGTGTGCCCAAACGCGATCCCCGGCGCGAAGAACGATCCCTCGCCATCCGGTCCGCGATGCCGCAGCGTCGCTACCATGGCGTCGATCAGGCCCGGCGCTATCGGCGCCTGGTCGGTGCGAAGGATCCCGGCGATTCCGCACACGTGCTTGCTGCCCCCTGCCACCTTCCCGGCGGCATGCTCCACGTCGATGGTACCAGCCTCGGCCATCCGATAAACCGGCGCCACGGCGTCGGTTGCTCCCGTATAGTGACCTCGTGTCTTCCAACATGTGGGACGAACCGGCGGAGTCAGCGGAACCCGCGGCCGACCTCGATCTTCGCATCCAGCGGGTCGCCGTGGCTCCCACCGATGACCCCGGCGCCATGCGCATCCTCCTCGAGACAACCCGTGGTGAGCTCCACGGCCTGTTCCACCCGGTCGAGGGCGGCGCCGGCGCTGTCATCTGTGTTGGCGGAGCCATGGGCGGGATCGACGGCCCCGCCGACCGCCTCTACGCGCGCCTCCCGGCGGAACTTGAGGACAGCGCGGTCACCGTCCTCCGCCTCGAATACCGCCACGCCAACCAGTTTGAGGAATGTGTCCTCGACGTCCTCGCCGGCTGCTCGCTCCTCAAGGGCATTGGCGCCACGGATGTTGTCCTCGTCGGGCATAGCTTCGGCGGCGCCGTCGTGATCAAGGCCGGCGAGCTCGCACCGATTGTTCGCGCTGTCGCATCGCTTTCGACTCAGCTCTATGGCACGCGCGAGGTAGAAAACCTCGGCAAGCCGCTCCTGCTCGTTCACGGCATGGGGGACTCCGTCCTCGATTATGCCGCCAGCGAGGATGTCTACCGCCGGGCGCTCGAACCCAAGCGCCTTGTCCTCTACGCCGAGGCCGGCCATTCGCTCATCCAGGCGAAGGACGCCCTCACCGGCCTGCTCGCCGAATGGATCCCCGCGCGTCTCGCCGGCGCCGCCATGGAAACCGGCCGCAACGACCAATAACCCCATCCTCCCGATACCCCGGTAGCCGCGGCCCACCGTGGCCGCATCGAACCGCCGCTGTCCTGTCTCTGCGTCTCGCTACGAGCCCTGCCGTCAGCGGTCCCTCAGAAACAGCATTCCGTTGCTGTCGAGCAGGCCCTGGTCCCCGGTGGCATACCAGCGGGGCACCTCGCCGTCGGACGTTCCACTGGCCGCCACCTGAAGGCGATTCGTTGCTATCGCCTGCGAGCTGACTCCGATGCCCGCGTACGAGAGAAC
>JAKALX010000433.1 GCA_021823905.1 Chloroflexota bacterium
CTGCACCCGGGCAACAGCAGAAGCTACCAGCTCCTCTGGCACATCGGGCAGCATCGCGCTCGGCAGACCTTCGAGCAGCATCTGAGCAACGAATGGATGGCCTCCCGCTGCGTGCGCCATGTACTCAGCAACCTTCGCCCTGGAGGTCGTCGGGCACCAGAGCGCCACCAACTCTCTCAGTTCGTCGTTGGTGAACGGTTCCAGCGCCAACGGATGGCACACGTTCGTCAGGGAGGAACCGGACGAACGCAGCTCCAATGTGAGGTCGAGGCCTCCGCACACTCCAGTGATCGCCTCCCCGGCGATGCTCGAGTTGGATACGATGTGTCGAACGTTATCGAGAAAGTGGATACCTTCCGAGACCCGGGCAAAGCGCTCGACCTCGTCAATCAAGAGGCACCACTTGTGTCCGGACCCAACAGTCGCCTCAGCCAGTTCGAGCAGCGACAGCCTCGCTCCCGACCATCCGGCCGCGGCGAGCACGAAATCGAGCGTCGAATTCGCGTTAGCCGGAGCTGGAAGCGCCTGTGAGTCGAGGTAGACGACCTTGACTCCCTTTGCCTGCAAGTCGACCTGCAGTCGACGAAGGAACATTGTCTTGCCGGTGCGCCGGCCGGCGGACAGCATGATGGACCGTCCGTTGAGCAGATGGGATCGCGCCTGCGCGAGCAACTCGCCGCGCCCGACGAAAGTCTCCAAGACGACGCGGTCCGATGCGTAAGGCTTCACGGCGTTACCTTCAGGACGTACTCGCGCAAGAGAGGGATCGTGAAGTCCCAACCCGATGGACACCACTCGATCAGACCATACCCGCGGAGGTGCTCCAGCCCTACTGGATCCGAGGCGGCCCACTCAGCGACGAACTTGTGATCTCCGATAGCCAGTTGTCTCAAAAGGAACAACTCATCGGGGTACTCCGAGAGCGACTCCATCATCTGCGCAAACGTGTGGAACTGAGACGCCGAGTAGTCGCCGAGCGCGCTTTCGACGTCCGATCGCTCGACGACGAGCGGCCGGGATGACCGAAGCCGCTTGACAGTCACGCTGCAAAGTTGACGGGTCAGGAAGGGGTGGCCTCCCCCGTGAGTGACCACGGCACCGGCCGCTTCATAATGAAACCGAATGCCCATCGCGGCTCCGATCCTCTGGATCATGAACCGCACCTCGTCGTCTCCGAGTGGGGCGAGGTAGTGTTTGACGACGAAATTCAGGAGAGGATTCTCCTGACCGTCCATCGAGGATCGTTCGGCAAAGTACGGATTTGCCCCGGCCAACACGAAAGACACGTGGATGCCCTGCTGGTTGAGCCCTCTCAAGTATCGTAGCAACTCGATTCCGCCATCCACACCGCGTTCTGACTTGTTTGGGGGCACGAGGCGCTCAATTTCGTCGAAGACGATAACCAAATGCGCCGCACCACCACGTCTCCACGCCGCCTCCAACAACCACTTCAGATCTTGGTCGAAGCCAGTCGATACTTCGCTACTCGACGGAGCGGAAGCGACGCCGATCAGTTGGGGATTAAAGGGAAGTCCCCCACCCGCTGGATGCCGTCCCCATGCCTGGGCTGCGCCCCGTCCGATATCCCACAGAAGATACGCCCAGTCTCTCCGACCGAGAGGCAGTGCTTGAAGATCCACGTGCGTAGCCAAGATAATTGGATCGCCCTCAGTCCATTTCGTGGACTCGTCGACAAATGCCTTGATCAGCGACGTCTTGCCGATCTTTCTGAGTCCGAACAGGCCCACGGGCTGATCGAGCAGCGTCTGTCGCTTGAGGAACTGGAGCGACTGCTGTCGTCCGAAGAACCGCTTCCCAACCACCGGAATCTGAACATCGAACAGGTCGCGTGCATACATGAACCGCTCGAGGCGAGACCGCAAGGGTTTCGGGCCCTGTCCGCCGCCGGAAGCACTACGCACCCATCCCCACGACAGCGGTATTACCCCGTCTGAATGGGGCACCTGACCGATCTTGTCGTCGGCTCCCTCATCCCCGATCACCATGAAGGAAACGTCCCGGCTTACCCGCGAGTCAGCATCAACGACCTTGCGTACTAGCTCGACGGTCCGCGCCTGAAGATCGTTGAAGTCTGTTACCAAGAACAAGACCTCCACCTGAAGGTCGAATGAGTCGGCGATTTCGCGAGGAGGCCGTGCGCGGAGGATCCAGCAGCGACCGGACCCGGCATCGTTTCGAATTGATGGCGCCTGGCGCGAGAAGTCTTCGAGCGACTGAAAGAAGGTCAAGGCCCAGCCAGAGCGGACGATCGACCAAGCGAGGTCCGTTGCCAAAGGGAATGCAGCATAGAATTCTTGTGCGTGCCGATCGAGACGCGGGTCGACGCGTGGAGTCCGTTCTGGTTCCTCGCCTTTGCGGTATCCATGCTCCACTTCACCATCTCGATTGCCCAGACTCACAGCGCTCCTCCATTCATCACGCGGGGGTTGCTGGGCTGCCCAAGGGTTGCGAGGAACTGGGAGTAACGCCGGCCGAGACGGTCTGTATCAGGTCGATCGGATACATGTGCAGGCACAGCGATGCGCGAGCCGTGGATCTGCTGGAGACCCACGACAAGCATTGGGCCGTCATGCTCTGCGAGGATTCTGGGACTGACCTCGATCACATAATCGGGTCGGATGGCGAAGAAGAACCTGTCGAACACGGCATGGTGGAGCTTGCACAGCGCGACGCCGTTGCTGACGATCGGGTCGCCCTCGGGGTCGGTGTCCGGGATGATGTGTGCGGCATCGAGCAGTTCCTGGTGCCGCAGGTTACAGAGCGCGCAGCGTTCCTGATAGGCGCGGATCACGCGTTCGCGAAACGCGACCTGATGGAGGCGTTGCCGAACGCTCCGCGTCACGTAGGCGCGGCGTGCCTCGGCCTCGTTCTCGGCCACGCGAAGCCCGGGGGCGGCAGCTAACAGGGATGCCGACAGGTCGTCGACCTGCATCGTGAAGGTCAACGCGGCGGGATCGTCGGCGACAACGAAGACGGGGTAGGCGGCGACGTACGACCCGGGCGCGACAGCGTGGAAGTAGACGAGCGGGACGCGTTCGTTCATCGCGCGCCGGAGTCCGACGTTGTCACGGTGGCTGGGGTCGTTCCCCCGATACGAATAGCGCAGCGTTCCCGATCGGTCGTCGAAGGTGTCCGAATAGGGACCGTGGACGATCGTGGAGATGGCGAGCGGCAGCTCGCAGACGGCGGGCTTCCAGATCCCCGACGGCCCCACGAGCGGCACGCGTCGGCCGTCCAACTCGAACCGCTCGAGCGAGTCGCGGGACAGCGCCTCCCCCACCGACTCCCGCTGCTCCGTGAGCCAATCGAACACCGCGCGACGGATCTGCCAGTCGGCCGTGCCGATCAAGCGGTTACTCCTTCCCCTCCCCCATTTCCACGAGACGAGCCAGCGCGTTGGCGAGGCGCATCTGGCGCGGGGTGCGGCACTGGACGCGGATGAGCTCGGGGCTGGCGACGACGAGGGCCAGGCAGCG
>JAKALX010000035.1 GCA_021823905.1 Chloroflexota bacterium
GGGAGTGCGCGCAGGTCTTCGGCTGACGCTCGACCTGGGCGCGCAACTTGGCCGAACGGAAACCCCGGCCCTGCTGGCAAGCGCGGTTGTTTCGCTCGCCGGAGCGGCGGAGCCACTGCTCGCGCTCGACGCCTCGCTGGACGACGACCCGCCGGCCTCGTTCGACGAAGGCGGCGTCATCCGCACCGGGCTCAGCCCGGAGATCGACTCGCTGCGGGCGCTGACGCGTGACGCGCGCGGGTTCCTGCTCGGGCTGGAGCGGCTGGAGCGGGAACGCACCGGCATCCGCTCGCTGAAGGTCGGGCACAACAAGGTGTTCGGCTACTACATCGAGGTCTCGACCGCGAACGCGGGGGCGGTGCCGGATCACTACCAGCGGCGGCAGACCCTTGTCGGCGCGGAGCGCTACGTGACCGAGGAGCTGAAGGAGCACGAATCTCGGCTGATCGGCGCGCGCGACCGGCTCGTCGAGCTCGAGAAGCTGGCATTCGCGCAACTGATGGAAACGCTCGCCGCGAACCTCGCGGGGCTGCAGGGCGTGGCCGAAGCAGTCGCGCTGATCGACGTTGCGCTGGCCCTGGGCGAAAGCGCGGCGGAGCGCGGGTACGTGCGGCCCATGGTCGGCGCGCCACGACTGCGCATCGCCGGGGGGCGTCACCCGGTTGTGGAGGCGGCCCTGGGGCCCGGCCGGTTCGTGCCGAACGACTGCGTGCTCGACGACGAGTGCCAGGTGCTGCTGCTGACCGGCCCGAACATGTCGGGGAAGTCGACGTTCCTCCGGCAGGTGGCGCTGATCGCGTTGATGGCGCAGGCAGGGTCGTTCGTGCCGGCGGCTGAAGCCGAGCTGCCGCTGTTCGACCGCATCTTCACCCGCATCGGCGCGCAGGACGACCTCGCGGCGGGGCAGTCGACGTTCATGGTGGAGATGGTCGAGACGGCGCAAATCCTTCACCAGGCGACGCCCGAGTCGCTCGTCATTCTCGACGAAGTCGGCCGCGGCACGAGTACGTTCGACGGGATGGCGATCGCGCGGTCGGTGGTGGAGTTCCTGCACAACCGCAAGGAGGTTGCGGCGCGGACGCTGTTCGCCACGCACTACCACGAGCTGACGTCGTTGGCGGACGTGCTGCCGCGGTTGCGAAACGCCCACGTCGCGGTGCGCGAGCAGGGAACGGAGGTCGTCTTCGAGCACCGAATCGTGCCGGGGCCCAGCGACCGGTCCTACGGGATTCACGTGGCGCGGCTGGCGGGCCTTCCCGGCGCCGTGGTGAGCCGGGCCGAGCATCTGCTGACCGAATTCGAAGCCGGCCGCCCGGGCCAGGCGACGGTGGCGGGAACGAACGGACACACGCTGCTTCAGCCGTCGTTGTTCGGCGGACCGTCGGCTGTGGACGAGGCGGTGGCAGCGCTCGACATCGACGGCATGACGCCGATCGAGGCGATCCAGAAGCTCTACGAATTGCGGGCGCTGGCGAAGAGCGCCGGCCGGGCCGCGCCGTGACCACACCGGTCGCCCGGCCGCCGCGGATTCGCGTGCTGGCCGCGGAAGTGGCGGCGCGCATCGCCGCGGGCGAGGTGATTGAGCGGCCGGTGTCGGTCGTGCGGGAGTTGCTGGACAACGCGATCGACGCGGGCGCCTCGCGCATTGCCGTGGAGATAGCCGACGGAGGGCTCACGCTCATCCGCGTGACGGACGACGGCCGCGGGATCCCGCCGGACCAGCTCGAGCTGGCGTTCGAGCGCCACGCGACGAGCAAGATCGGCGTCCTCGACGACCTCGCACACGTGCACACGCTCGGATTCCGGGGGGAGGCGCTGCCGTCGATCGCGGCGGCGGCGGACGTCGAAATTGCGAGCCGGGCGGCGAGCGAGCCGGTCGCGGCGGTGGCGGTGCTCGTGGACGCCCAGGTCGTACGGCGAACGTCGCGGCCGGGGCCGGTGGGAACCGTGTTCTCGGTGCGCGATCTGTTCGGGCGGCTGCCGGCGCGGCGAAAGTTCCTGGGCTCGCCGCAGGCAGAGGCGCGCCAGATAGCCGTGCTGGTGTCGCATTATGCCCTGGCCTATCCGGAGATCTCGTTCCAGTTCAGCTCGAACGAACGGCGCGCGCTTTCGACGAGTGGCGACGGCGACCTGCGACACGCGTTCGCCGCCGTCTATGGGGCGGAATCCGGCGCGGCGATGCTGGACGTGGGCCACGAGGAGGAGGGCGTGCGAGTGACGGGCCTGGGTGGACCGCCGTCGTTGCACCGCGGGAACCGCGCGGCGATCTCGGTCTTCGTAAACGGGCGCTGGGTGCAGAGCCGGCCGCTCGTCTTCGCGATCGTCGACGCCTACCAGGGGCAGCTGCCAATCGGGCGTCATCCCATTGCGGCGCTTTCGATTTCGGTCGCAGACGAGGAGGTGGACGTGAACGTCCACCCGGCGAAGGCCGAGGTGCGCTTTCGCGACGAGCGGGTCGTCGCGCGGGCTGTCCGCCATGCGATCGTTGGAGCGCTCGAAGGAGCGCGAGTCGCCAACTGGAGCGCGGACCGGCTGCCAGCGGGCGGCCTGGGAGCCAGCCCGCCGGCGGCGCCGCTGAGCGTGCGGATGACGCCACCGCCGGCGCTTCGCGCGCCGGAGCCGGTGCAGTCACGGCTGGAGCTGCCGCGCGCGAACGGCGCAATCAGCCAGCGCGAGGTGCTCCCGCTCCTGCGGGTTGTCGGCCAGATGGGCGCAACCTACGTGGTGGCGGAAGGCCCGGACGGGATGTATTTGATCGACCAGCACGCGGCCCACGAACGCGTCGTCTTCGACCGGATCCGGGCGCGTCGCGACGCGTCGGAAGGCAGCAGCCGGCCGTCGCAGCCTCTGCTCGAGCCGGTCCTCGCGGAGCTCGATCCGGTTCAGTCGGCGGTCCTCGAGGAGTACCTCGTCCATCTCGGTTCGCTCGGCTTCGAGATCGAACCGTTCGGCGAAGGAACCTACCTGCTGCGGGCCGCGCCCACCGGGATCGGCGACCGCGATCTCGGCCAGGCGCTGCGCGGGCTGCTGGATCAGTTGGGCGCCGAGCGGCGGGTGACCGACCCGTTCGAGCGGGCGGCGGCGACGGTGGCCTGCCACGGCAGCGTGCGAGCGGGGACGGCGCTGGCGATGGAGGAGATGCGGCGGCTTGTGGACGACCTCGGGGCGACGACCGCGCCGCGCACCTGTCCCCATGGGCGACCGACGCTGGTGCACGTTGGAACGGAGGCGATCGAGCGGCAGTTCGGGCGGCGGTGAGCGGCTGTTGGTGTCATCTCTATCAGATTGACAGGCTACGGTAAGATATGAGCATGATTCGGACAGCAACCATCGGCCACGAGGGTCGCGCAGCGGAGACCGGCGAGTGGGGCGACTTTGTCACCGTCCAAGAGGGCGCCGCCCTCTTGCGCATCAGCCAGTCGACCCTCTGGCGCTGGGTGAAGGCGGGTGACGTACGGGCGTATCGCATCGGTGGACGCCGGGTCTGGCTGCGCCGGTCGGAACTCGCCGGGCTGGTGAAGCCTGCCGCCGACAGGCCGAAGAACGGAGGCACGATGGCACAGGGCGAACGAGTCCACGAACGCCGCCTGACTGAGGCCGAGCGGAAACAGATGCTGGAAGCGGGCGAGGCCGCTCGCGAGCTTCGGGAGAAGCTTCTTGGAGCACGCGGCGGCAAGCTCTTCCGGCCCGCGTACGAAGACATTGACGAGGCGCGCCAAGAGCGTGCGGCGGCCAGGGGATGATCTGCGTCGACGCGAGCGTGGCGGTGAAGTGGATCTTCCCGGAGGAGTATTCCCGGGAGGCAGCGGCCCTTCTCGAGGACGCAGCCCAGCGCGGCGAGCGGCTGATCGCGCCACAATTCCTTCCCGTGGAAACCAACAACACCATTCGCCGCCGGATGCAGCGCGATGGCCTCACACTCGCGCAAGCCCAGGCGCTGCTCGGGGCGTTCCTCCGAGTTCCAGTCACACTGGCACCCACAACGCCGGCCGAGCGGGAACGTCTCCACCAGCACGCGCTCGCACTCGCGGATCGGTTCGCTCTTCCCGCCGTCTACGACGCCTACTACCTCGCGCTGGCGGACCTGCGGCGCTGTCCCCTCTGGACCGACGACCGCAAGCTGCTCCGGGCCGTCGGCGAGCACATGCCGAACGTCCGCTGGATCGCGGACTACCGCAGCCGTTAGCGTCAGGAGCTTCAGGTTCCGATGTCTTCGTCAGTTGGGCGGTGGCCCCTATCGACCACCTCCGTACACTCGTCGGCATGGACAACGACTTCAGCATCGATCTCGCCGACATCGCGCAAACGATACGAACGAGCGAAGTCATCGCGATCCGCTTCGTCTCCGTCGGTCACAGGTTGCTGCTGGACTTTCGGACGTCGGACATCGACGGACCGATGGTCAGAGTCGTGATGCCGGTCAAATCGATTGAAGAACGGTACCGGAACCTTCGCCATCTGCGCCCGCGATTCGGGCTGCCCGACAAGATCGTGGCGATCTGGTGGCCCCGCTTCGCGACCTCGCTGGAGACCAGCGGGATCTGGCGGGAAGTCATGGAGCGCGTCTCGGAGAGCGGTCACAGCGAAGCGGTGCGCCAGGCCGAGAACGCGCTCGCCGAGCTGGTCGGGCTGGAACGCAGCCAGCAGCGTGACGCGGTTCGCGGCGAGGGTTTCCGCACGCTCTGGAGCGCCTCGCCGACGCCGAGGTAGGCCCTGGAGCGCGCGCACTTCCGCCAGCTCGTCCGCGAGGCGATCGCCGAGATCCCCCCACAGATCCTCGATCGCGTTCACAACGTCGAAATCGTCGTCGAGCGGCGCCCCACCGCGCGCGACCGCAAGAGCGCGGGCATCGGACCGGGCCGGCTGCTGCTCGGGCTCTACCACGGCATCCCGCTGACCAAACGCGGCGAGTACTACAACCTGGTGATGCCCGACAAGATCAGCATCTTCCAGGAGCACATCGAGGCGGTCTGCGAGACGGACGACGAGGTGCGCGAACAGGTTCGCAAGACCGTGCTCCACGAGCTCGGGCACTACTTCGGGATCGACGACGACCGGCTCGACGAGCTGGGGATGGGCTGAACCGGAACCTCAGGAGCCAAAGCGCGCCACTTCACGCTCTATGTCGAGCGGCATGACCACGCCACGGTTGTGGAAGTCGCCCCACTCGTCGCGCGGCACCATCCACATCACCTCAAACTCGTTGCCGTCGGGATCGACGCCATAGAGCGACTTGGTGGCGCCGTGGTCGCTCTGGCCCGTGAGGGCGCCGAGGTTCGCCAGCGTCGCCCGCGCTGCCGCCAGGTCGGTAATCGCAGGCACCTGCCAGGCAAGGTGATAGAGACCGGTGGCGCCGCGTGGCGGGCGCGGCGCGTCGGCGCCAACTTGCATCAGCCCGAGGTCGTGATGGTTCTCCGAGCCGGCGGCGCGGAAGAACGCCATCTGGCCGCCTTCGCGGGCGATCTCCTCGAAGCCGAAGGCCTCGCGGTAGAAGCTGGCGGCGGCGTCAAGGTCGCGAACGTACAGAACGGCATGGTTGAGCCGGGCGACGGGGATGGGCATTGTGCCCTCCGAAGGTAGAGCTTTCGCAAGAAGTGCGTTTCAGCGTGGCTCCCTAACTTACTTCTTGTCAACAGCTTACTTTGCGTTGGTATGGTCCTGCGAGCCTTCGTCGTAGAATCGCCGCATGGACCGATTGGCGTGAGCCAGCCCGGGGAAGCGCAATCCGAGTCTGGTCCCGCGTGGCTTGAAGGCAGTGCGCTCTTCGGCGAGTTCTGGAAGCGCCTTGGCGCCGCTGTGGGCCTGATGAGCGTCCTCGTTGCCGTCGCCGGTCTTATCTCCGGCTGGGCCCGGCTCCACCAGTGGACGAGCGGGCTGATGCTCGCCGGCCTCGGAGCGTGGGCTGTCTCGCTGCTGCTCCTGCTGGTGCTGTCGGTCGCCTCAGGGTCGCGCCGAGCGGGGAGCCCTCCGCCCGTGGCGCCGCTGCTGTCCTACGCCCTCGTTCTCGCATTCGCGGGGCTGGCGCCGCTCGGCCTGGGCATCGTCCTCGCCACGCTTTTCACCTGAGCGATCGGAGCGAACGCTATGACCGAACCAGATTCGACGATCGTAAACTGCGAACCGATGCGCTCGTCAGTAGCACGTTTCGTTCGCAAGCTAGCCGTCGTGGATGTGGTCGCCACTGCGGCGACGCTTCTCGTGTGCTGGTTCGAGGGCTGGACTTCGCGCGTGGAGGTAGCAAACGCGGTCTTTCTCACCGGCGGCCTCCTCGCGGGCGTTGGCGCCTTGCCGCTGGTGGTCCGGTGGGGGATGCCGCTCGGACCCTTTCCTGTCGGCGGCAGCCGGGGCACCAACAGCACGTGGTTCGCTGAACGTTTCATTGTGCTCGAGGATGCGCGTGGCGTGCTGGCCGAGGAGGCGCGACGCGCGAACCGCCAGCTCCCCACGGCCGCCTTCCTGATTATTGCGGGTGGCGTCCTCATGGCAGGAGGCGTCGCGATAGGCACGTTTGGATAGCTGCCGCGCTATCCTGCGCGGGCAGTACCACATGGGAGTAAGCAATGCGCGTTGAGTCGAAACTGGCCGACCTCGAGATCGAACTGCCGGAGACGCCCCACCCGATGGCCAACTACGTTCCCGCGGTCACCACCGGGAACCTCGTGTTCATTTCCGGGCACGGGCCCACCCGGCCCGGCGGCACGTTCATCACCGGGAAGGTGGGCAGGGATCTCACCATCGAGGAGGGCTACGAAGCCGCGCGCGTGACCATGCTCAATTGCCTCTCGACACTCAAAGCGGAGATTGGCGACCTCGACCGCGTGCGCCGGATCGTGAAGCTGTTCGGCATGGTGAACTGCACCGAGGAGTTCACGGAGCCCCCCGCCGTCATCAACGGCGCGTCCGATCTGCTCGTGGCGATCTTTGGCGACGCGGGCCGGCACGCGCGCTCCGCGGTCGGGATGCACGCCTTACCGCGAAGCATCGCCGTCGAGATCGAAATGGTGGTGGAGATCGCCTGATCGCCGGCGCCATGATTCCCAGATGTGGTACGCCTGACGGGAGCGCAACGCCGGCGCTAATGTCATAGCGCGAGCTGGTGCTCCCCATCAAGAATCGCTATTCATGGCACGTCTTGACCCGAGCCGGACCCCGTGCCGATCGGCTGCGTGCGACACTGGCGCTGGAGGGCAGGCGATTCGAGCGCAGATTCGTCAGTTGCCATCTATCGCCGCAGCTATGCCGATCGCGATAATTGAGATATGACCAGCCCAGCCGTGCCGCTGACCGCCGGGCCGTTGCAACTCGCCGACGGCCGCCGCGTGTGGTTCCGCCCAATCCGGCCGGACGACACCCGGCGGCTGCGCGAATTCCATCGGCGGCTGTCGATGCACACGCAGCGCCTGCGGTTCTTCACGCCGATGCGGGAGCTCAGCCAATCGATGGCCGAGGGCTTCTGCAACGTCGACTTCCAGCGGCGCGTCGCGATCGTCGTGACCTACCCCGGCGAAACCACGATCCGGGGGGTGGGCCGCTACGAGATGGACGACGGCGGCAGGTCGGCGGAAGTAGCGTTCGTCCTCCAGGACGATCTCCAGGGCCTCGGGATCGGACCGGCGCTCCTCAGCCTGCTCGCGATGCACGCACGGGTCGCCGGCGCCGAGCAATTCACGGCTGTCGTCCTTCCGGAGAACTCAGCGATGCTCGGTGTCTTCCAGAACTGCGAGTTCCCGGCGACCGTCACGCACAGCGACGGGACAACCTACGTGAGACTCGACATCAGCGCGCCGCAGGAGCCTCGCCCGCTCGTGGCATTCGGAGCGAAATAGCCTCTACGCGCCCATCGCCAAGGCAAGATTGACCAGAGCCCGCACGCTGTAGCCACTCGCGCCCTTCGCGACCCAGCCACGCTCGGCGGGCATCACGTCCACGCCGGCGATGTCGAGGTGGACCCAGGGGGTGTCGCCCACGAACGGTTCGAGGAACTTGCCGCCGGCGATCGTGCCCGCGCCACGCTTCGTCGTGTTCATCTGGTCGGCCACGTCGCTCTTGATGATGTCGTCGTAGTCTTTCCACATGGGCAAGCGCCAGGTGCGCTCGCCGGCGGCGGCGGCGGCCGCTTCAACCCTAGCGGCGAGCCCGTCGTTGTTCGTCATGATCGCGTAGCAAACGTCGCCAAGGGCGTGCGTCACGGCGCCAGTGAGCGTGGCGACGTCGACGATGCTCGCCGCCTTGAGCTCCTTCGCGTAGCAGAGGCCGTCGGCAAGGACGAGGCGGCCCTCCGCGTCGGTGTTGATGACCTCGATCGTGCGGCCGTTCATCGCACGCACGACGTCGCCGGGTTTGGTCGCTCCGCCACCCGGCATGTTCTCTGTGCAACAGGCGATCGCGGTCACGTTCACTTTTGGAGCGAGCTGCGCGATCGCGCCCAGCGCGGCGAGGACCGAGGCGGCGCCGGTCATGTCGGCCTTCATGGCTTCCATGTTCGCGGCCGGCTTGATGCTGATCCCGCCGGTGTCGAAGGTGATCCCCTTGCCGACGAGCGCGAGGTCGAGCCCTTCGCCAGAGCGCCCGCGGTAGGTCAGACGGACGAGCTTTGGTGGCTGGTGGCTGCCGTTCGCCACGGAAAGGAGCGCGCCCATGCCTTTGCGCTCCATGTCGGCGCGCTCCAGCACCTCGGATTCGAGACCGTTGGCGCGGGCGAGCTCGAGCGCACGTTCGGCGAGGATTGCCGGGGTGAGATGGTTCGCGGGCTCGTTCGCGAGGTCGCGGGTGAGGTTCGTCGCCTCCGCGAGGACGACGCCGCGGCGGCCCGCCTCCGTCATTGCCGTAACGCGCTCGTTGCTCCGCTCGACGAGCTGGACGCGTTCGATCTCCAGCGCGTCTTTTTCGGGCGCCTTGTGCTTGAGGAAGCGGTAGGCGCCGAGGATGGTCCCTTCGGCGACCGCCTGCGCGCATGCCTGCGCGTCCAGCCCGGCGATCCCGGCGCCATGCGCGATCGTCGCGACGGTCTTAATCCCTGGCCGGCGCAGGAAGCGGATGGTGTTCGCGGAAAGATTGCGGACAGCGTCGACGTCGAAGTCGGCTGCTTTGCCCAGGCCGGCGACGAGCACGCGGGCCGCCGGGATCTTGCCGAACGTGTGGACCAGGGTGAACTCCCCGGTCTTGCCGCGGATATCGCCGAGGGCGATGAGCTTGCCGATAGCGCCATCGAGGGCCGCGTCGACGGCGCCCGTCGCTCCGCCCGGCGCCGTAACCCCCTCGAACAGGTTGACGACAACCACATCCGCCTGGACACGGGCGACATCACCCGCGACGACTTCGAACTGCACAGCGTTGTTCCCCCGCCAGTTGCTTTGCTACCTTTGTAGTGAGTGTACCGGGCGACGGTGCACGGAGGCACGCGCGGCATGGCGACGGACCTGGCAGTGGCAGCCCGACCAGGGATAGTGCGAGCGCACGCCGGGCGTGCCTGGCGCTTCACCGAGCGGATCGGCCTGCACGAAGCGGTCGTGGTGGTCATTGCGTTCCTGATCTACTTCCTGATCCGCGGGTCGGTGGTCGGGCGCGCCGGCGAGGCCATGGTGCGCGGTTACAACGTCATCCGCCTGGAGCAAGGGCTTGGCATCTACCGCGAGCTGACGCTGCAGTCGTGGATCATCGACCACTACTGGCTGATCAAGGCGATGAACTGGGTGTACTTCTGGGGTCACATGCCGCTGATCATCGTCTTCGCGGTCTGGCTGTACGCCTGGCACCGGCACACGTACCGGCTGGTCCGGAACGCGTTCCTCGCCTCGGGCGCGATCGGCGTGGTGATCTACTGGGCTTTCCCGGTGGCGCCGCCGCGGCTGATCCCGTTCAGTGGTTTTGTCGACACGATGGCCGTGCTCGACCGCGTGGGCTACAACGCCCAGGAAGTGCAGACGTTCGTGAACCCGTTCGCGGCGATCCCGAGCCTGCACTTCGGCTGGTCGATGCTCATCGGGCTGGCCGTCTTCTGGGTCGCGAGCAACCGGGCGCTGAAGGTGTTCGGGCTGCTCTGGCCGGTCGCGATGTTCTTCGCGGTGGTAATGACCGGGAACCACTTCATCGTCGACACGGTCCTGGGGGCGATCGTCTCGTTCGCCGGCCTGGGAATCGCCGTTGCCCTGGACCGCTGGCAGCCGCTTCGCCGCGGCTGGGCGCATCTCCGAATCGACCGCAGCCGGCCACCGGCGCCCGCGTAGAGCACGGGTGGGCGGCGGCGGACAACAGGTCCGCGGCCGAAGTCTCGCCGCCGGATGGTTGAGTCGCAGGGGTATGTGTGTGGACGCGGACGACCTGTCGACTTGCGCCTCCCGCCGTGCGCCTCGTACGCTTCATTCGACAACTGAAGAGCCGAAGACCGCAGGTCCCTGTTCGCGCCTGGCGCGAGGGAGAATGCCGAAAGGCGCCTGCCGAGGCGAGGACTGGCGTCACGCGCTCCGGGGCCACCTGCTCCGCCAGCCGCGCCGCGCTCTTACGTCCCTGCCCCGGCGGCAGGGATTTTTCGTTTCTGGTTCGCCGACCGGCGCGTGGCGCAAGCGAGCGCACGCCGCCCCAGCCCCCTGGAGGGATGCCCATGCCGACCCCACGAAAGGTCGAAATGCTGGCGGAGATCAAGGACCGCATGGCGCGGGCGTCGATCGCGATCAGCGCCGACTATCGTGGCCTTACCGTCGCCCAGCTCACCGAGCTTCGCCGTGCCCTGCGCCCGGCCGGAGCGGAGGTGAAGGTCGTCAAGAACACGCTCGCGAAGATGGCCGCCGAACAGGCCGGCCGTGCCGAGATGGCCGAGATCCTCTCGGGGCCAACGGCGATCGCCTTCGGCCTCGGTGACCCGATCGCGCCGATCAAGGCCCTGACCGAGCACCTGCGCGCGAAGCGCATGCAGTTGACCATCTACGGCGGCTGGCTCGAAGGCAAAGTCCTGAGCCGGGCCGACGTCGAAAGCCTCGCGACCCTGCCGTCGCGCGAGCAACTGATCGCCGACGTCGTCGGCAAGCTGCAGAGCCCGCTCTACAACTTCGCCGGGCTCATGCAGGCCTCGATGCGCAACTTCGCCGGACTCGTCGAAGCGCGCGCGAAGCAAATCGAGGGTGCGGCCTAGCCCGCACCGGCCACGGATTTCGAACACCACCACGAGACAGAGAAGAGGAACCAGGCAATGGCCACGAAAGCCACGAAAGTTGAAGAAGCCCTCGAAATCATCAAGGGGATGACGCTCCTCGAGCTCCGCGACCTGAACAAGGCGATCGAGGACGAATTCGGCATCACGGCCGCCGCGCCGATGATGATGGCCGCCGGCCCGGCCGCCGGCGCGGTAGCCGCGGCCGCGCCCGAGGAAGAGAAGACCGAGTTCAACGTCACGCTCAAGAGCTTCGGCGAGAACAAGATCAACGTCATCAAGGCCGTCCGCGAAGTGGTTTCCGGCCTCGGCCTGAAAGAAGCCAAGGACCTCGTCGAGGCCGCGCCGACCAAGGTCAAGGAAGGCGTCACCAAGGACGAGGCCGAGGCGATCAAGACCAAGCTCTCCGAAGCGGGCGCCGAAGTCACCATCGACTGAGCCGCGTTTCAGCCAGCATGGAACGGGGCGCGCCTTCGCGGGACGCCCCGTTTTCGTGTCGGCCGGGAGCGGTGACGGGCCGAACGCTGAAAATGAGTCATCGCGCGGGCGCCGGCCGATCACCCCAGGAACGGATTGACCACCGTCAGGCGCTCAATGCGCTGGCCGTGCTGGAAATCCTCCGAGTAGAGCGTCGTGCAGCCAGCCCACAGCGCCGCTGCGACGATCAATGCATCGTAGAAGCCGTAGTGGTAGCGCTCCTGGATGTCCAGCGCGCGCCGGTACAGGTCCTCGCTCGGCATCACCCTCCAGAGCGGCGTCAGCACGTCCGAGAGGAACGCGCGCGCATCAGCGATTGTCACCTCCGGCGCCAGCTTCCGTGTGATGACGTTCAGCGTCTCCTGAACCACCTGAAAGCTGATCACGCCCTCTCCGTCGAGACCGCGCTGCACGATGTCCATCGCCGCCGCCTGTTTCGCGGGTTCTGGCCGGGAAAACAGGTAGACAAGCACATTCGAGTCGATGAACTCACCGCTCATTCATCTCTTCCCGCGTGAACCTCCGCCCGCCGGTGCTCGCATACGTCTGAATCCGACGGATGGTCGCCATTGCGCGATCGACGTCGCCCTGGCGGCGGGTGTACTGCTCGAGCCAGCGGCGGAACTGTTCGTTGACGGTGGTGTGCTCACGGCGGGCCCGCTCTCGCGCCCGTTCGATGAGCGCCTCGTCGGCGCTGAGCGTGATGTTCTTCACGGCGGCTTCCCTCCGGAGGACAGGTTGTGTTGAAAGTGTACACGGTCGTCGTGTTGCTCCGGTTCCGCGGACATTGGCGAGGGTGCGTCTCATGTTTTTGCGTGTGTTGGACGGAGGGAGTCGCGAACGTGAGTGAGGGGGTGGGCGCCACCGGCGCTGCGCCGGAGCTCCCATGGCGTATCACGGTACGCGCTCCCTACAGGTCGCGCCTCGGATGGTGTCTGGGCTCTCCAGCCTCGGCTGGGTCGCTTCGATGCAAGAACATGAGACGCACCCCATTGGCGAGGCGGGCAGCGGATTTTCGCTGCCCGGGGGCGACTATTCGGCCCGCCTAACGCGGCAGCGATCTGCCTTATATCCAGTCGCCGTAACACAAATGTTCGTTGACGGGGGCCGGTCGCGAACGTAGCATCGATGGAGCACATTCGAACGCGGGGGGCCATGCCGAAGTTCATCTTTGTCACTGGTGGCGTGGTCAGTTCGGTTGGCAAGGGCATCACCACCGCCAGCCTCGGCAGAATCCTCAAATCCCGCGGCATCTCCGTCTCCATCCAGAAACTCGATCCCTATCTGAACGTCGATCCCGGCACGATGTCGCCGTATCAGCACGGCGAGGTCTTCGTCACGACCGACGGCGCTGAGACGGATCTCGACCTTGGCCATTACGAGCGCTTCATCGACGAGGATCTGAGCGCCCTGTCCTCAGTGACGAGCGGCCAGGTCTACCTCGCGGTGCTCGAACGCGAGCGGCGCGGCGACTACCTGGGCGGCACCATCCAGCAGGTCCCCCACCTCACGAACGAGATCAAGGCGCGCATCTACGGGGTCGCGGAACAGACCGGCTGCGAGGTGCTGATCTGCGAGGTCGGCGGCACCGTCGGCGACATCGAGGGCGAGACCTTCATCGAGGCGATCCGCCAGATTCGCCACGAGCAGCCGCGCGACACCTGCCTGAGCGTGCATGTCACCTTCCTCCCCTGGGTGGGCGCGACTGGCGAGCTCAAGACCAAGCCCACCCAGCACTCGGCGCAGGCGCTCCGCTCGAAGGGCATCCAGCCGGACGCGATCCTCTTGCGTAGCGACCATTCCGTGCCGCGCGACATCATCGACAAGGTGGCGCTCTTCTGCGACGTCGACGCGCGCGCGGTCATCCCGATGGAAACGGCCCAGACGATCTACGAGGTTCCGATCATCCTCGAGGAGCGCGGGCTCGGTGATTTCGTTATCGAGCGCCTTGGATTGCACGGCGCGCGCGACCTCGCCGAATGGCGCGAGATGGTCCACCGCCTGAAGCACCCGCAGGGCGTCGTCGAGGTCGCGGTCGTCGGCAAGTACGTCGAATTGCACGACGCCTACCTGTCGGTGCGGGAATCGCTGGCGCACGCCGGCATCGCGAACGCGGTCGACGTGGACATCCGCTGGGTGCACGCGGAGGATCTGGAATCGCGGCCGGCGGCCGACGTGCTCGCGGGCGTCCAGGGGATCATCGTTCCCGGCGGCTTCGGCGAGCGTGGTTGGGAGGGCAAGATCAAAGCCGCCGAGTACGCGCGCACGCACAACGTCCCCTACCTCGGCCTCTGCCTCGGCATGCAGGTAATGGTCACCGAGTTCGCCCGTAACGTTTGCGGGATGGACGGCGCGAACACGACCGAGATCGACCCCGAGTCGCCGTACCCCGTGATTTCGCTCCTCGAGGAGCAGACCGGCGTCGTGAACAAGGGCGGGACGATGCGGCTTGGCGCGTACCCGTGCAAGCTCATCCCCGGCTCGATCGCGCAGCGCGCGTACAACACGGACCTGATCAGCGAGCGTCACCGCCACCGCTGGGAATTCAACAACGGCTTCCGCGACGTCCTCGAACGCGCCGGCCTGCGGATCAGCGGCACCGCGCCGGACGGCTCGCTGGTCGAGATCTCGGAGATTGCGGCGCACCCGTTCATGCTCGGCACGCAATTCCACCCCGAGCTCCAGAGCCGGCCGAACCGGCCGAACCCGCTCTTCCGCGATTTCGTCGCGGCGGCGGTCGCGTTCGCCGAAGCGCCGGCCGTAGTCGGCGCCGCGAGGGTGTAGCCAACAGCCCGGATTCGCAGGCCCGAGTTCATGCCGACCGGGGAGTCGGCTAGACGGGGGCCTCGACGTAGCCGGCGAGGGTAGCGGGTTCGGGGATCTCGAGGCCGTCCTGCTTGAGACCTTCGACGTGGAAGGCAATGGCCTCGCGGATCTGACGTTCGACATCTTCCACGGTTTGGCCGGTGGCGACGCATCCCGGGAGGTCGGGGACGTAGGCAGAGTAGTTGTGGTCCGCCCGCTCGATGACGACTACGTAGCGCTTCATGGTCGCTGCCTTTCGATGCCAGCCTGCTTCCAGATGCTATTCAGTGTACCGGGTGCGAGATCATCGGCGGGTTTGCCCGGAACGGTGACCCGCCCGGATTTCGTTGGATGCCTGAACTGGCGGTGGCTGCCGCGCGTCGCGACGAGGAACCAGCCGTCCGCTTCGATCACGGCGAGGACATCTCGGACCTGCAGGGGAGCATCGTAGCTGGTAGAAGCGTGACAGGCGCGCGCCGCGCCGTCGCGGGGAGCGGAACGTCGCGGCACTCGACGCCGGAGCCGTCGTTCACACATGGGCCCACGATGGGTTGGCCGGTTCGCCGATCGACAACTACCCCTTGCCCATCGACAATCCCGCCATGGACCTCAAAGTCGTTCGCTATGACGCCGCGGACCGCGTCGCCACCATCACCCTCAGCCGGCCCGAGCGGATGAACACCTGGACCGGCCGGATGCACGTCGAGTACCGCTGGGCGCTGGCCCAGGCCGACGCCGACCCCACCGTTCGCGTGATTGTCGTCACTGGCGAAGGCCGCGCGTTCTGCGCCGGGGCCGACGCGCGAGCGCTCGAAGGGCACATCGAGAAGGGCGGCTATGACTCGGGGATTCGCGAAGAGCCGGCGAAACCCGGGTTCGGCGTGCGGCCCGAGTTCGACGCCTCGTTCGCCTACCAGTTCGGGATCGGCAAGCCGATCATTGCCGCGATCAACGGTCCGGCCGCCGGCGTCGGCCTCGTCATTGCCTGTTTCGCCGACATCCGCTTCGCGGCCGCGAGGGCGAAGCTGACGACGGCGCACGGCAAGCTCGGCCTGCCTGCTGAGTACGGCCTCTCCTGGCTGCTCCCGCGCATCGTCGGGCTCTCCCACGCCAACGACATGCTCCTTTCGAGCCGCGTCGTCCTTGCCGAGGAAGCCGAGAAGATGGGCCTCGTGAACGCGGTCCTCCCGCCCGAGGAGCTGATGTCACATACCTACGCGTACGCACGCGAGCTCGCGACGAGGGTCTCGCCGTCGTCGATGCGCGAGACGAAGTGGCAGGTC
>JAKALX010000434.1 GCA_021823905.1 Chloroflexota bacterium
CGCCCTCCGACGCCGACTTCAATCCGCCGTACCCGGTGCAGTCGATTCCAGGGCAGTAGTGGCCGGTTGAGGACGAAGGGCCGCCCGCATGCCGGGCGGCCACGTCCGCCGCGTGTTTTGCGCCGCGGCGGGCCGCTGCCCTACCATGCCAGTAATCCCATGCACTTTGCCGCGGCCCGCCATGAGTGACGAATTCGGTGTCGACCTGGATGAGGTCTTCAAGATCATCGACGGCGCGGAGCTTCTCGTCGTTCGCTTTCACCTCATCGACAAGCGGCTGCTCGTCGACTTCCGGACTCGGCCGGGGGTGGCGCCGTTCATCCAGGTGGTACCGCGAGCGGAATCGGCCGAGGAGCGCTTCCGGTCGATTCGCCGGCTCCGCCCGGAGCTGCCCGTACCCGAGAAGGTGATGACGTTCCACTGGCCGCGGTCGGCGCCGGTGATGCTGGTCAGCGGCGTCTGGAAGCACCTGGTGGACCGCATCAGCGCCCTTGGCGACGACGAGACGACGGAGCAGTGCGGCCGGGCGATGGACCAGCTCATCGCCGAGGAGCACCGCGAGGTGCTGGGCGCAATCCGGGGCGCGGACCATTATCAGACGCTCTGGGAACGGCAACGCGCGTGAAGGACGTCATCGACCTTCGCAGCGACACGGTGACGCGCCCTTCGGAGGCGATGCGCCGGGCGATGGCGTCGGCCGAGGTCGGCGACGACGTCTTCGGCGACGACCCAACGGTGAACCGGCTCGAAACCGTGGCGGCGGAAATGCTGGGCAAGGAAGCGGCGCTCTTCGTCCCAAGCGGCACGATGGCGAACCTCATCGGTGTGCTGGTCAACACGCGGCCGGGCGACGAGATCCTGCTCGGCGACGAATGCCACATCTTCAACTACGAGGTGGGGAGCGCGGCGCGAATCGCGGGGGTGCAGACCCACGCGCTCCGGAACGCCGCTGACGGGTCCATGGCGGTGGAGGACGTGCTTGCGGCCGTCCGCCCGCCGAATATCCATCATCCGCGGACGTCGCTGCTGTGCCTGGAGAACACGCACAACCGCTGCGGCGGGGCAGTGCTGGCGATCGAGCAGATGGATGCGCTCACCGCGGCCGCGCACGGCGCCGGGCTGCGGGTGCACCTCGACGGGGCGCGGGTGTTCAACGCCCAGGCCGCCATCGGCGTCCCGGCTGCTCGTATCGCGCGCGATTGCGATACGGTCTCGTTCTGCTTCTCGAAGGGGCTTGGCTGCCCGGTTGGCTCGGTCGTGTGCGGTTCGTCCGACACCGTCGCGGAGGCGCGGCGCCATCGGAAGATGCTCGGCGGCGGGATGCGCCAGGTGGGGATCCTCGCGGCGGCAGGGCTCTACGCGCTCGAGCACAACGCCGGGCGGCTCGGGGAAGACCACGCGAACGCGAAGCGGCTCGCTGCCGGGCTGCGCCAGTTCGAGGCGTTCGTGCCGAACGAGCCGCAAACGAACATCGTGGTCGTCGACGTTGTTCGGGGCACGGTCGACGGTTGGCTGGCGGCGCTGCGGGAAGCGGGCGTCCTGGCTGTGGCCTTCGGGCCGCGGCGGTTGCGGATGGTCACGCACCTCGACGTGACAACCAGTGACGTCGACGAGGCACTGGCGCGCATCGCGCGGACGGCGGCGGTCGCGGGGGCGTGACCATCCGAAGGTGGTTGCTCTTTGTGGCGATTGTCGCGCTCCCGGCCATCGCCGCCTGCGGTGGCGGCAACCCCGTCCTCAGCAAGGTGTTCAAGGCGCCGGTTTGGCCGGGGACGGAGCAGCTCTCCTACAACCTCGTCGACGAGGGAGGCGAGAGCTACGGCACGTGCGTCCTGGAGACGAAGCCAGAGGTTGAGCCGGGGAAGACGCAGCTCAACCAGCTCTGCGGGAGCAACGGACCCGAGCGCGACGACCGGACAGTGACGGTCGACTCGGCGACCCTGCGGCCGTTCTCGGCGTCCCGGGCCATCGCCGACCCGAGCAAGCACAAGCGGACGACGTTCACCAGCGAGTACGACGCGACGGCGGCGCTGGTGCACTTCAAGGCGGACGAGAACGGGAACGTTCATGAAGCGCAGCGCGACCTGCCGAAGGCGACCAGGGAGAGCCCTGACCCCGGCTACTACGACGACGAGTCGCTCTTCTGGTTGGTGCGGGGCGTGCCGCTGCGGAAGGGTTTCGAGGGATCCTATGCGGACGTGAACGCCAGCAGCGGCCAGGTGGTGACGGCGACGGTGACGGTGCAGGACAAGGAGCAGGTGAAGGTGCCCGCCGGGAGCTTCGTGACGTGGCGGGTGCGGCTCCAGACGTCGAGCATCACGCAGTACTTCTGGATCGACGGAGCGGCGCCGCACGAGGTGGTGCAGGCTCGGATCGAGCGGGTGACCTACCAACTGACGCCGCCGAAATAGGGCCGGGCAATGGCGTCGAGAAGCCTTCCCAATCGAACCCGGGGAGGCCGCCAGGCACGCCTTGTGGCAAGGGCGGCGGGCAGGTTCGGCGATGTAATGGCGGACATTCGGACTGAGATCCAGAAGTTCACTCGCTTATGTTCCGGGTGGCACGAATTTTGCTTGACAGCGCCGTGCCACCTCCGGAAGATGCTCGAACGCGCCGTCGAGTAGGGACTTCGAAAACGCATTATGACATCTGTTTTCGTCATCAGCCGTGAACCCCGGATGCGGGCAAACGTGACCGAGTACCTCCGCGATCGCGGGTACGACACGGGAACGGCGGCGAACTACGATCTCGCCATGGATGCGCTCGCCAGCATCCGGCCGGATGCGATCGTTGCGGACGTCCAGGGGCTGCCGCGTGGCGAGGAAGGCTCCAACTTCTCGAACTTCAACCAGTGGCTCTCGGCGAGCTTTATCACCCATCCGCCGGTGATGGTGTACCTGCTGCACAAGGGCGCGAGGCGCCCGCACTTCCGGGTGGAAGGAGCGGTGATCAAGAAGCCGTTCCCGATCGAGGCGCTTGGTGAGGCGCTCAGGGAGCGCGTCGGTCATCCGCGGCGCGAGGGCGCCGGCCCGGGAATCGACCTCGATCTCGCGACGAACACCTTGCGCTGCGCGGAGCGCGAGGCGCACCTGACAAACATCGAGGCGACGCTCCTCGCTTACCTGATGGAGCACGCAGGGGAGATCCTTCACCCGCGCGATCTGCTGGTCGACGTCTGGCAGTACCACGACTCGGCGGGGGCGAGCACGCTCGTCCGGGCGCACGTTTCGAATCTGCGGCGGAAGCTGCGCGACGTGCTCGGCACGGCTGATCAGATCCAGACGATCCGGGGAAAAGGGTACCGGTTCGTCGCCTAGGGAATTCACGATTCACGATTCACAATTCACGATTCTGTGTTCGGACCAGTGAATCGTGATTCGAGGCGACTGGCATGAAGCTGGGGATTAACATCGGGTATTCGGGGGCGCAGATGCGTCTGCCGGTCGAGCACGTGCTCGAGGTGGAGC
>JAKALX010000435.1 GCA_021823905.1 Chloroflexota bacterium
GGGCCGCCCATGTAGCTGATCTTGGCGGCCGCCGTGGGCGAGGCGCCGGGCTGGCCGGTGGCCCAGTCGAGCTTGAGCACCGGGAAGCCGCCGTCGTACTGGATGGCGAGATCGTAGCCGTCGACCGCGCGGATGCACGGCGGCTCCTCGGCGTAGACGTGGGGCTGGTTGAACCAGGTCACCACCGGCCGCCCGCACGCCATCGCCTCGAGCTCGGCCATGCCGATCGCGCCAAGCCGCGCTTGCCCCAGCACGACCGCGTGGCGGTTGATGATTCCCGGCAACTGCGAGCGTTCCTGGCGAGGAATCAGCGTCACGTTTGGCAGTGCCGCGAACTCGTCCGCGAAACGGCCGTCGCCAACCGCCGTGAAGCGGATGTCGGGACGCTGCCCTGCCAGCCGCCGGCACGCGTTGTACAACCGCTCAACCCCCTTCACCTCGGTCAGGCCGCAGCAGATGTACACGTCGCTGGCCTCGCTGGGCGGCCGCTCGCTCGTGAACCGCGACGTGTCGATTGGATTGGGCAGGAACTCTCCGTCTGGGCGAACCGCGTGCACATAGCGTGCAAGGTCCGGCGTCGAGTAGAACACGTGGCGAGCCCGCAGGAGCGCGTTGCGGATCAACGGCCTCGTGAACACCGTCGATTCGCGAAGGTCCGTCCCGTGGCAGTGGAGGATGTAGGGGATGTTCCCCAACGCCCCAACGTTCCCGAGGTAGGCATAGTGGATGTGCGCCAGTTCGAATCGCCCGCGATGCAGCTCCCGCAGCATGTCGAACCACTCCATCGCGCGGGCCGGGCCCACAAGCGGCTTCACGAACGGGTGGAGTCTCGCCCCGCGAAGAGGCGGCTGCATCAGCGTCACGTCGTGCCCGCGGCTTTGCAGCCCCCGCGTAAGCTCCGAGGCGACCGAGGCGACATCGTTGATCTGGGCGATACGCATGTAGCCCGCCAAGGTACTGCGCGCACCAACAAGGGACAAGCACAGCTCGGGCCTGTGTCGCTGCCGAAAGAAAGTGACCGAGCTAACTGCCGAGTGATTCTGTCCGCCTATGAAAGAAGGCGGACTGGTGTTGACCAAGGCCACCCCCACCGTCGCCGGCTTCAAGGCCGACCTGCTCGCCTGGGAGCACACCTACAACCACGTCCGCCCTCATCAGGCCCTCGGCTACCTCACCCCCGCTCAGTTCCTCTCCCGCTGGACCAAACAACACCTGGAGGATCTGTCACACACCTACTGAACCAGTCATCCTCTTGCCTGCCACGCCTCCCGGCGGTACAAGAGCCTCACTCACCCGGCGGATCGCGAGGAGGCTCCGAATGGAGATCGCGGGCAAGGTCGCAATTGTCACTGGCGGCGGTTCCGGCATTGGCGAGGCCATGGTCCGGCGGCTCGCCTCCCTTGGCGCGAAGGTTCTCGTTGCTGACGTCGACGACGAGGGCGGCCGGCGCGTCGCCGAGTCCGTCGCCGAGATGCCCGGCGTCGCCTCGTTCCTCCACGTTGACGTGACCTCCCCCGCCGAGCTCGCCGAGATGGTTGCCCAGGCCCAGCGCCGCTACGGCGGTCTTGACATCCTTCACAACAATGCCGGCATCACCGTCGGCGAAGGCGAGTTTACGGAGGCCAGCGTCCTCCGCATCGAGGCCGTCGTGCGCACTAACCTCCTGGGTCCGATTCTCGGGACGCAGGCCGCTCTTGGCGCCCTTTCGAAGAGCCGGGGCGTCGTTCTCAACACCGCCTCTGCCTCGGGGATCCGCGCCTGGGTCAACGACCCGGTCTATTCGGCGACCAAAGCAGGTGTTGTGTTCTTCACCCAGGCCGCCGCGGAGCAATTCAAGCCGCTTGGCGTCCGCATCAACGCGGTCTGCCCGGGCGTCGTCCGCACGCCTTTGGTTCAGAAGAGCGCGAGGGTCCAGGCCATGAGCGACGACGAACGCAGCCAGTTCGAAGCCATGATCCGCGCCTTGCCCCTGATCGAGCCCAACGAGGTCGTCGACGTCCTTGTCGATCAGATCACAAACGACGACCTGACCGGCGAGACGCGCCTGCTCTCCCGCCAGCCGATGCCGGCTGAAGGTGTCACCATCGGCGGTGTGATCTAGGCTCCAGGCGCCCCGGCTCGCAGTTGCCCGCGCCAGTCCACTTCGCGTTCCAGCGCCTCGCGCAGTCTCCGCAAGTATTCGTCCCGTGGAATCTCGATACCGCCCATCCGCTCCGTGTGCTCGGTGAGCACCTGGATGTCGATCAGCGTCACGCCGATGCGCTCCGCGTGCTCCATCATCGCCACCATCGCAACTTTCGAAGCGTCGGTCACGCGGCTGAACATCGATTCGGCGCCGAACATACTTCCCAGCGCGACGCCATACAGCCCGCCCGCGAGCTCCCCGTCCGTTGTCCACACGTCGAAGCTGTGAGCCCAGCCCAGCTCGTGTAGCTGCGCATAACCGCGAATCAGGCCGGGCGAGATCCAGGTCCCTTCGCTCCGGCCGGCGCAGCCGAGCATCACGCGTTCGAACGCCGCGTCCAGGGTTACCCGGAACTTGCCGCTCCGAATCGTTCGGCGCAGCCGCCGGGAGACGTGCAGTCCGCCGACCGGGAGGATGCCGCGTGGATCGGGCGAGAACCAGAGCATCTCCGCGTCGTCGTGCGGCCACGGGAAGATCCCGCGAACGTACGCCGAGATGATCGTCTCGGGCGCGAAGTCGGCGCCGTAGCCCACAAGGCCGTTGCCGTCGGCCAGGCGCGCGTCCGGGAACTCGAACCGCGGTGGAGGAAGCCGCTGCGGCGGCCCCTTCGTGTGGATCTCCGGGTCGATCAAGCTACCCGCCCTTCAACACGGGCGGCCCGGAGCCGATCACGAACGTGACCAGCCCCCGCGCAACCAGCCGGCCGCGATCGTCTTTCACCTCCACCTCGGTGAAGATCGCCGTGCGCCCTTCTTTCACGACCCGTCCTTCCGCCACCAGCTCGCTCCCGGTCGCCGGCGAGAGGTAGACCACGTGCAGGTCGCTTGTCGCATGCGGGCGGGCCTTGACCTCGGCGAGCGGCCGGCACGTCCGCACGCAGCCTCCAGCCACGGAGTCGACAAGGCTCGAAATCACCCCGCCGTGGACGACCTCGTTGTAGTTCAGGTGCTCGTCGCGCAGCTTCACCCGCCCGACGACGTGGCCGCGCTCGGCGAACGTGATCTCCATGCCGACCAGCGCCCAAAAGCGGCCGGCGTACTGCTCCTTGAGCGGGGACAGGTAGTCGTGTTCGTCGCCCACATCCGGAACATGCCGGAATCCGCCGCCGCGCGCAATTCCGTCACAACCCGGTAGCCGCGGGGTAGGGGCTCTCCATGCCCGCATGGCCTGCCGCCAATTCCACTACCATTGCCGGCGTGACCGGCCGCAGCACTTCCGCCGCCTCTCGCCGCGCGCTCGATCGCCTGGCCGCCCTCAAGAACGACCCCGCACAC
>JAKALX010000436.1 GCA_021823905.1 Chloroflexota bacterium
CCCCCAAAGCCTTCGCCGGTTGATCAAGCAGAAAAAGATCCCGGCAACGCTCTTCGCGGGCAAGTACCTCATCGAGCGCGACAAGCTCGAGATGTTCAAGAGCAACTACGACCCCCGCCCCGGCCGCAAACCCATCCGCCGCCTGCTCTGAAAAGACACGGAGATCACCGAGACACGGAGATCACAGAGAGATCACAGGGATTCGTTTCTGGGCGATTGCTCCTGCAGGTGAAGGGCAGGCGGAAGTGGCGGCTCGGAGCGGGAAACAGCCCTGCCTAAAACTCCGTGGGCTCTCAGTGTCTCTGTGTCTCCGTGTCTCTCTCGTCGTGGTTCCGTTCTTCAGAACTGGCGGAGGAAGCGGAGGTCGTTCTGGTAGAAGTTGCGGATGTCCTCGATGCCCCAGCGCAACAGCGCGACCCGCTCCACGCCGATCCCGAAGGCGAAGCCGGTGTGCTTCGCCGAGTCGTAGCCCGCGTTGTCGATGATCTCCGGGTGCACCATCCCGGCGCCAAGGATCTCGATCCAGCCCGTGCCGTGACACGTCTTGCATTCGGCGCCTGAGCCGCGGCAGATGAAGCAGTCCATCGCCATCTCGACGCCCGGCTCGACGAACGGGAAATAGCTGTGGTGGAAGATGACCTTCCGCTCCTGGCCGAACATCTTTCGCGCGAACTCGTAGAGCACCCCCTTGAGGTCGCTCATCCGCACGCCCTCGTCGACCGCGAGCCCCTCAATCTGTGTGAGCATCCACTCGTGCGTCGCGTCGGTGGCTTCCTGGCGGTAGCACTTGCCGGGCACGACGACCCGGACCGGCGGCTCGGGCGTGCGCTCCATCACGCGCACCTGGTTCGGCGTGGTGTGCGTGCGAAGCAGCATCTTTCGCTCGCCGTCAATGAGCGTGTTCACCCAGATCGTGTCCCACATGTCGCGCGCCGGGTGGTCCTCCGGGATGCGGGCCGCGTCGAAGTTGTAGTACGCCCACTCGACCTCGGGGCCTTCGGCAACGCGGAAGCCCATCTCCTGGAACGCCTTGAGGCAATCGCGGAGCGTTTGCGTCACCGGGTGCAGGCGGCCGAGCGGCTGCGGCCGTCCGGGGAGCGTCACGTCGATCGCCTGGGTGGTCGAAAGCGCCGCCAGCGCCTGGCGTTTCAGGTCGTCCTGCTTCGCCGCCAGAGCCTCTTCCAGCGCCGACTTCAATCCGTTCGCCGCCTGGCCGAACGCCGCACGCTGATCCTGTGGTTGCTCGCGCACCGCCCTCAGCAGCGCCGTCACCCGTCCGTCGGTTCGCCCCAGCCACTCGACACGCCAGGCGTCGATCTCTGCGTCGACGCGAGCTTCAGCGAGGCTGGCGAGGGCCCTGGTGCGGAGTTGGTCGAAGGAGTCTTCTGTCGACATGGTGGCCGGTCCAGTATATGGACGACCGCCAGTAAACGCTCCGAGACGTGCGAAGTCCGGTGGTAGCATCGGATCTATGGAATTGCTCGGAGACGGATTCCGCTACAGCACATGGGCAAACGGGAAGCTCGTTGGCTCGATGCGCGAGATCGACGCGACCCGGCTCGAACTGCCGGTCGAGGGCATCTACGGGTCGGCCCTCCAGACGCTGCGCCATCTGCTGGAGGTTGAGGACGGCTACCTCGAATTGATGGGAGTGCGTCCCCGTGTGCTGCCTCGCGAGGCAGATCTCGCCATCTACGCGCACCTCGTCGAGGTGATCGGAGACTCGTACGCGGCGTTCGCGCGGCAACTCGCTGAGCCTGATCTCGCTCGCACCTTCAACATCCCCTGGTTCGATCGCGACGCGAGCGTGGGAGACGGACTCCTCCAGGTGCTGACGCACTCGACGGAACACCGCGCGGACCTGGCCTCGGCGCTAACGCGGCTCCGTGTGCCAACGCCAGCGATCGACTACATCCTCTTCGCCTTCGAACGGGACGGAGCCGCCAACGCCGTCGACGACGTTGCGTCACCTCTGGCAGACGCCGCCTGGGAGGCCGAGCAAGCGAGGGCACAGGAGAAGACCACCTACGAGGTCATGAAGACAGCCGCGCGGATTCGTTTCGGCGCGGAGGCGAACAACGACGACGTTCCTCAACCCTGTCACGACTGCGGCGTTCCAAAAGGCGACTTCCACGTCCCGGGGTGTGACATGGAGGAGTGCCCCTCCTGTGGCGGCCAGGCATTGTCATGTGGCTGTGTGCTGGACTTGAGCCACCGACCATCGCTCGGAGGTCGGCCGCCCCGGTAAGCCCGCCGTAACCCGAACGCCTCTCCTCGCACGTACTATCTGATGATGACGCGCGGCGGGACATCGTGACGCCCCGGCGAATTGCGACCGCTACAATCGCCGTATGCGCGCTCGTGACAGTGTTCCTGATGGCATGTAGTAGCGGTCACCCGTCAAGCGGAGCCTCAACCAGCAACGGTGGCGGCTCATCCGGCGCCGGCGCGCAGAAGTCCTGGGCGGGCAAGGATCCCGCGCCCGCCATCCCGGGCGGCCTCACCTGGTTCAACGTCGAGCACCCGCTTTCGCTCGCCGATCTGAAGGGCAAGGTCGTCCTCCTCGACTTCTGGACCCTCGGCTGCATCAACTGCCAGCACATCATCCCCGACCTGAAGCGCCTCGAGGACGAGTTCCAGGACAGCTTCGTCGTGGTCGGCGTCCATTCCGGCAAGTATTCGACGGAGCACGACGACGCCAGCGTGCGGGAGGCGATCCAGCGCTTCGGGCTCACGCACCCTGTCGTCAACGACCCCGACTTCGCCGTCTGGAATGCGTTCGGAGCGAACGCCTGGCCGACGCTGGTGCTGATCGATCCGGCCGGGAACCTGGTGGGCGCCCACGCCGGCGAAGGCGTCTACTCGCTCTTCCAGCCGATCGTCAGCTCCCTCGTGAAGGAATTCGACGCGAAGGGCCAAATCGACCGCAAGAAGGTCATCCCGATCAAACTCGACGCGACCGCGAACCCGGCTGTCCTCTCCTTCCCGGGCAAGGTCTTCGCCGACGAGCTGGGCAAGCGGCTCCTCATCGCCGACTCGGGCCACAACCGAATCCTCGTCGCGAACCTCGACGGCGTCCTCCAGCAGGCGTTCGGCTCTGGCAAGGAGGGCTTCGCCGACGGCGCGGCGAACGAAGCCGAGTTCCGCCAGCCACAGGGCCTTGCGCTTTCCGCAGATGGCCAGACGCTGTACATCGCCGACACGCGCAACCACGCCATCCGCGCCGTGAACCTGGCCACGAGCGACGTGACGACGATCGCCGGTAACGGTCAGCAGCTCGACCGTATGCCCGCCAAGGATGCCCCGGCGAAGACCACCGCGATGGCTTCGCCATGGGATGTCGTCGTGCTCGGCCAGACGCTCTTCATCACCATGGCCGGCACACACCAGCTCTGGACGATGGACCTGCAGCACGGGACCGTCTCCGTCTTCGCGGGCACGAGCCGCGAGGG
>JAKALX010000437.1 GCA_021823905.1 Chloroflexota bacterium
TTCGACCTCGGCCCGAGTGACTCGGCCTTGAATGATGTAGTCGAGGTCCCGCGACAGGTCGCCGCCGCGCGCATGCAGGCTGGCGCAGGCGCCACCCGTGAGCACGGCACGAATGCCGTGCGCGTGTAACGCCCGCGACACGACCTCGACCACCTGCCGCAGCGTTGATGTTCCGGTCAGCGTCACAGGCCCTTGCCGGTTCGCCGCGGCCGGCGGCGGAGCCGGGCGACGCGCTCCTGCACGTCCGCGTCGGCGGCGACGAGTTTGTCGAGGTAGGCCTGAAGCACGGATGCGGCGAAGTAGCGGGGATTGAGTTCGAACACGCGCGTCCGCCCCACCGATCTGGCGACGACCAGACCGTCGCGCTCGAGCGATCGCAGGGCGCCTTGAACGCCGTTGAGCGCGAGGCCCAGCAGGCGCGCCAGCTCCCTGGGATAGCTCGAGGCCATCAGGCGCAGCGCCAGCAGCACGCGCGTCCGCGTGGGCGCGCCGAACGGCGATGATGCCATCACGACCATAATAGATAGTCATATGACCACTGATCATGGTCTATCGTCAACCCCCGCCTGCCTGGGCCGGGCGCGCCGTCGCGGCGGGCGCGCAAACCGCGGATAATAGGACCAATGTCGCGCCATCGCACGGACATCGCCACGGAATTCACCTGGAACCTCGCCGATATCTTCCCCGACTGGCCCGCGTGGGAGGCCGCGCTCAAGGCGCTCGAGTCGCGCATCGATGAATACGCCGCGCTCAAGGGCACCCTGGCCCAGGGCGGCGACCGCCTGCTGAGCGCGTTTCACCTCAACGACGCGCTCGGCAAGCTGGCCTACACGGTCTATTTCTATCCGTCCCTCAAATACGACGAAGACCAGCGCGACAACAGCGTGAACGCGCGGCGCCAGCAGGTGCAGGCGCTCATGGCGAAATGGCAGGAAGCCACCGCGTGGTTCAACCCCGAGATGCTCGCGATTCCGCTCGCCATCGTGCGCGAATGGATGGACGCGAGCCCGGACCTGGCCGTGTACCGCTTCGCCATCGAAGAGGTCTACCGCCTGCAGGAGCACGTGCTCGACGAAGCCGGCGAGCGCCTGCTGTCGCTGTCATCGCGCCTGTCCAGCGCGCCAAACGAAGCGTACGGCGCGCTCTCAACGTCGGACGCAAAATTTCCGGACGTCGAACTCTCCACCGGCGAGACGGTGACGATGTCGTACGGCCAGTACCGCGCGGTGCTGGCGATGAACCGCAACCAGGCGGACCGCCGCGCGGCGTTCCTCGGCCACTACGGCACGTACAAGGCATCGCTCAACACCTACGCGTCGCTCTACCACGGCGTGATCCAGCGCGACTGGTTCCACGCCCGCGCGCGCGGCTACCGGAGCACGCTCGAAGCGGCGCTCCACGGCAACGCGATCCCGACCTCCGTCCTCGAGAACCTGATCGCCACGACCAAGGCCGGCGTGACGCCGCTGCAGCGGTACCACCGCGTGCGCCGCGCGGCGCTGAAACTCGACAAGTACTTTCCGTACGACTTCTCGATTCCGCTCGTCGACTGGGACCGCAAGTACGACTACTCGACCATGCTCGGCCCCATCGTCGAGGCCACCAAACCGCTCGGTGCGGAGTACCAGACCCGCATGTGGCGCGGCTTCCGCGAGCGCTGGGTCGACGTGTACGAAAACCTCGGCAAGCGCAGCGGCGCCTATTCCGCGCCCGTGTACGGCGTCCATCCCTACATGCTCATGAACTGGAGCGAGACGCTGGATGATGTGTTCACGCTGGCGCATGAGATGGGCCACTCGATGCACACGATGCTGTCGCACGAGCACCAGCCGTTCGTGTACTCGGACTACACGATCTTCATCGCCGAGGTGCCGTCCACGCTGAACGAGCACCTGCTGCTCGAGCATCTGCTTGCCGGCACCACCGACCGCAACGAGCGCATCGTCCTCCTCCAGCACGCGATCGACAACATCACGAGCACGTTCTACACGCAGGTCATGTTCGCGGACTTCGAACTCGAAGCGCACCGGCGCGTGCAGCGCGACGAACCCGTCACGGCCGAGTCGCTGAGCGAGCTGTATGGGTCGATCTTCACGGCGTACTACGCCGATTCGGTGGACCAGGAAGCGCTGACGCCGATCACCTGGGCGCGCATTCCGCATTTCTTCAACACGCCGTTCTACGTGTATCAGTACGCCACGTGCTTCGCGTCGGCGGCGCGCCTGGCCGCGGAATTGACGGACGGGCCGGCGGCATCGCGCGAAGAAGCGCGGGTGCGGTACCTGCAGTTGCTCAGCGCGGGCGGCAACGATCATCCGATGACGCTCCTGAAGCGCGCCGGCGTCGATTTGTCGGAGCCGGAAACCGTGCAGGCGACCGTCGATCAGCTGGACAAGCTGGTCAGCCGGCTGGAAGCCGAAGTCGCGGGGTAGGGCTCACGCGGAGCCGCGGAGGACGCGGAGTTGAAGGGCCTGATGGCCCGGCTGCGCCGGGCGAGCCGGGGAGAGGCAGAGCGGAAACGAAAGAGCTCCAGGATTCGACGAGCTCTTTCGTTTCCGCTCTGCCTCTCCCCGGCCGGCCGCCGGAGGCGGCTGCCAGGCCCTTTGTCTCACGGGACGCAAGCTTCCGTAAGCCCATGAACCGGGTTTCTCCGCGTCCTCCGCGGCTCCGCGTGAGCCGGTCCTCGTCATTTGAGCTGGTTCACTCGCAGTCTCGGACTATCGGTCGGCGTCAGATTGTTCACGACGCGATGCAGTCCCTCTTTCAACGTTGGCGCACCGAAGTTGATGAGCAAACCGACGGGCAGCCGCAACAGACGCAGGTACGTCAGCAGTTGCTTGTAGTGAACCGGCGCGAGATGTTCCACGGACTTCAATTCCACAACAACGCGGTGCGCGACCAGGAGATCGACACGGAATCCTTCGTGGAACGTCATGCCGCGGTATTCGAAATCTACGGCGACGTGCCGTTTCACATTCAGTCCTTGCGCCTCCAGTGACTGCGCGAGGACGACTTCGTACACGGATTCGAGCAGTCCTGGCCCAAGGTCGCGGTGAATCTTGAGGGATGCATCGACGATCGCGCCGGTGATGTTGTCGAGTTCAACCATGCGTGGTTCGTCATGGAAGAGCCGTACCACCGAGTCTCGCTGGGACAAGTACGGAATCTCGGCCTGTTGTCGCATTTGTTGCCAGTCTGAGGAGCCATTCATGAGGCAAAAACTGCCAACCATGGCTCACGCGGAGCCGCGGCGGACGCGGAGTTGAAGGGCCTGGTGGCCCGGCTGCGCCGGGCGAGCCGGGGAGAGGCAGAGCGGAAACGAAAGAGCTCCAGGATTCGACGAGCTCTTTCGTTTCCGCTCTGCCTCTCCCCGGCCGGCCGCCGGAGGCGGCTGCCAGGCCCTTTGTCTCGCTGACCCAGGCACCTGCGAGAGCCCATGAACCGGGTTTCT
>JAKALX010000036.1 GCA_021823905.1 Chloroflexota bacterium
GCACACGCGCGCCGCGGCGAGCGAGGAACTCCGCGTCCATGCCGCTGCCGCAGCACGCATCGACGACCGTCTTGCCCTGCAGTGGCGGCAGAAGGGCGACGCTGCGCCGGAACTTCTCTCCCAGCACCCAGGCGTACGCACGCGGCGCGCCGTGCGGGCGGTTGACCTCGAACTCCTCGGCGACGCCGCGGTCGAAGTAGCCGGCCTGCTGGCCCTTGTGCCCGTGCAGGTGGTCGAGTTCGTCGTGCACCGCCGCCACGTCGAGACCCGGCGGCAGGAGGATGGGGATGCCGTCGCGCACCGGGTACGACGCGCCGCATCGCCGGCAGGTCCATGCGCCGTCATCAATCTCGTGCTCGATGCCCGCCAGCTCGCTGTCGCGGCAGACCGGGCAGGTGAGCAGGTCCCGTAGGTCGTTACCGCCCACGATCATGCCTGGCCGTTCCGGGCCTCGAGCAGCTTGGCATCGATCATCGCCTCGTACGCGGCCAGCAACTGGCAGTAGACCAGGCCCTGCCTGCCATCGAGGAATCCCCGCTTCCAGAAGTACATCCAGGCAAAGCGGATCGCGGGCCGCCACGGGAGGCGGTACCAGACGCGGAGCTTGAGCCAGCGACGCCGTTCTGGCCACGAACCGAGCAGCCGCCCAGGCCTCTGACCCGAGGCCCGTCCGGCGCGCGTGTTTATGATCTCCTGAGCCTCAAGGGACGCGTAGCGTAAGTGCCGTGCGAGGAACGCATCGATCCCTTTGAGGTTCTCGTGCCTCAGCGGGTTCCGAAGGAAGCCTACCGGACCGTTGACCTGCACGTGCTCGTGGACCAAACGATCCTCGAACCTGCCCTCGCCCGTCCTGAAGAGCCGCAACTGATAGTCCGGATACCACCAGGCGTGCCGCAGCACTCGGCCAAGGAAAATGTTCTGCCGCGGCATGTAGAACCCCGTGTAGCGCTCGCTTCCGACGACACACCGGATCTCATCCCGCGATTCTGGCGAGAGATACTCGTCCGCATCGAGGAAGAGCACCCAGGGCGTAGAGACAGGAAGATGTTCCAGGGCCCAGTTCTTCTGCGCGGCGTACCCGGTCCACGGATGCTCGTGCACGTCCGCTCCCAGCGACTCCGCGATGCCACGGGTGCGGTCGCGGCTGCCCGAGTCGACCACGAAGACCGGCCCCAGCGGCGCCGCGGACTTGATGACGCGGGCGATGTGCGGTTCCTCGTCCAGCGTAGGGACGATGGTCGAAACCATGCCAGCTTGTCCGTCCGCAGCGTCGTCGGCCGTCACCATGTGATGTCATCCTTCGCGGGCGACCCTACGCGCCCAGACGAACGCGCCCGCCCAGAGAGGCCAGAACCGCCCAAAATGGATGATCCGCAGAGGCTCAAACCCCGTCTCACGCAGCAGTCGCCTGAGCGCAGCATCGCAGAAAAATCGGATGTGGTCTCATTCCACGTCGAAGTGATGGTCGAACGCTCCCAGGGCCAACACCACGTTCTTCACTAGGCCATGGAACGGAGTAGTCAGCGCGAGATGCCCCTCCGGTCTAAGCACGTCTGCGGCGCCGAGAAGGAGCTGCCGGGGGCGCAACACGTGCTCGATGACCTCGAATGCCACGACGAGATCGATGCTTTCGGCTCCCGCGGGCCAGGGACGATCCTCGCTTGAATGCACGTGGAACCTGCGATCTGGATGAAACGCCCTCGCTCGCTCGATGGCCCGTTCAGAAACATCAAGGCCAACCGAGTCGATGCCGCGCCGGGCTGCCTCCGCGACAAGGTGTCCCTCGCCGCAACCGATCTCGAGCATGCGGGCCGGCGTTGTGCCGGTATGGTCGACCAGTGCCCAGAGGATGCGTGAGCGCTCGGGAGCCAGCGGATCGTCCACCGGGGCGGGGTGCACGCGGCCCCAGTACTGGTCGTAGTACTCCCTCATCGTGACACTCCGCCTTGCCGCCGGAAGCTGTCGGCGCAGGCGTACATCGCCTGGCCGTACATGTCCTCGAGGTTGTCTGCCACGCTCTGCCACGAATAGGCTTTACTTGTCAGCGCGCGGCCATTGGACCCCATGACGCCGGCAGCAGTGCGATCGCTCAATAGCCCCCTGATGCCTGCGGCGAGTGCATCACTCGTCCTCTGAACCACAGATCCTGCCTCTGCCGAGGCAATTTCCCCGTGGATGGCAACCCCTTCGGTGACTACCACAGGGACGCCCGCTGCCATCGCTTCTACCACACTTACGGCAAAGCTCTCATCGGCCGACGGCAGCACGAACACGCTGGACCGCTGCAGGAGCACCATCTTGGCCTCGCCGCCCACGAATCCCGTGAAGGTCACGCGCGAACGCAGCCCAAGCCGCCGGACTTGTCCGGCCAGGCGACCTCCGAGCCCTTCGTCGTCGGACCCCGCGATCACCAGGTGAACGTCCGGCTGATCGACGAGGAGCGCGAATGCGTCGATGAGGATATCGACGCCCTTTTTCGCCGCCAGCCGGCCCACGAACGTAACCAACCTGCGATTCCGAAGTTCCGGGTGCCGGGCGAACAGCACCTCCGGGTCGACCCTGCGGCGGAATGCGTCGACGTCCACCCCCAGCGGCACGACGAAGCCTGGGGCGGTGACGCCGTACGCCTCCGCCTGCTGCTGCTCCGCCAGCGACGTATAGTGGATCCCCGCGGCGCGATCCAGGTTCCGCCGCTCGATCAGCCACTCGTAGAGCGCCTTGCGCACATGGTGCCGCGCGCGGTGGTAGGCGTCGAGAGTACCGTGGGGACGGATGACGTAGGGCACGCCGCGCCGCCGGCAGCAGAACGCCGCGACAGCCGTGTGGAACAGGTACAAGCTGTGGATGTGGACGACGTCGAACTCGCGCACGCGGCTGTGGAGCGCCCCCGCGAGTTGCGGCGACGTACCATACAGCCGTGGCCAGAGCGCGGGGTAGTAGGTCGTGCTGAATCCATCGTTCGTCACCGGCACACCGAGCGGGACCGGCAACGTGCCCGGCCCGTCCACGTTGGTCGTGAACACTTCCACGTGATGGCCTCGTGCGGCGAGCGCCTTGCACATCACGGGGAGGGCCGCGCTCGGGCCGCCGTAACGAGGCGCGACGGTGGCGATGACATGGAGGATCTTCACGTCGCATGCCCCCGCGCGATAGCTGCCGCACCCACCGGCAGATGTCGTTCACCCCACATCTTCAAGACGTATAACGACCAGGGGCGCACCCACTCAGCCTTCCCATCGAGGAAACGTCCCCAGACCCGTGCGATGAGGTCGTGATCGATCGCCTCGGCGATCTGGCCGCCGACGTGCCGATCGTGCAGGACCGACTCCACCTCGTGGCGCAGCGGCCCACGCAGCCAGACGGAGAAGGGCAGCGTGAACCCCATCTTCTTCCGGCGCCGTGCACCGTCGGGCAGCAGGTCGAGGACGGCCTCCGTGAGCAAGGGCTTCGGCGTCGCCCGCTCCTGTTTCAGCTTGCCCGGCAGGCCCGCACAGAATTCCACCAGCTTGTGGTCGAGGAATGGGACCCTGACCTCCAGCCCGTGGGCCATGCTCATGACGTCCGTGTCGTGCAACAGCACGTCTCGCATGTAGTGGGTGAGCTCCAGGTAGCTCGTCCCATTGACGGCGTCCCAGTCCGGACCGGCAACTTCGTCCGTGCCGAGACCGTCGTCCGCTATCCGGCAAAGGCCGGCGCGGGCATCCGGGCCGAACAACTCGCGGCGCAAGCCGTAGGCGGTCAGGCCGTGATCCACACGGCCGACCCAGCGCGCGGTTTTCCTCGCCCGATCCGTATCGCCCCAGGCCAGCCGCACCAGCCCGGCAGCCGCAGGCGCCGCAACGGCCGGGACGAAGCGACGTAACTTGTGCAGCGTGGACACGATGCGAAACGTATCGTAGCCGGCGAACAGCTCGTCAGCGCCTACGCCAGAGAGCGCCACGGTCAGGCCGGCCGCGCGGGCCAGTCGGGAGACGACGTACGTATTGACACCGTCGAAGGTTGGCTGATCCATGGCCGCCAGTGCAGCCGGTAGCTGATCGAGGATCTGGGCCTCGTCGAGTTCGACCTGGGCATGCTCCGTATGGAACCGCTCCGCGACCATGCGGATGTAGTGTTCCTCTGAGTAGCGTTGCTGTGGAAACACCACCGAGATGGTCCGCGGAGGACGCCCAGCCGTGTGTGCGACGAGCCCCACCAACGCGGACGAGTCGATGCCACCGCTGAGGAAGACGCCCAGTGGCACGTCGCTGATGAGATGCAGGCGCACTGCCTCCTCGAGCATGGCGCGCAGTTGCTCGGCGGCCGTGGCGCGGTCCGTCGCGGGGGCTTCGCGGGCGAAGGCCGCCGACAGCGACCAGTACGGGCGGAGTTGAAGGTGGTGATCCTTCCAGACGGCGTAATGACCTGCCGGCAGTGTCTGGACATGATCGAGGAGGGACAAGGGCTCCTGGACCGCGCCGAGAGCGAGGTAGGAGGCCAGCCCCTGCCTCGACAGTTGCGCGGGGACCAGGGCGGTGGCCAGCAACGCCCGGACTTCGGACGCGAACAGCAGCGTCCCGCCCTGCTCCGAGTAGTAGATCGGCTTGATGCCGAGGCGGTCTCTGGCCAGGAAGAGTTGGTGGCGAGGCGCATCCCAAATCGCCAGCGCGAACATCCCGCGCAGCCGTTCGAGGCACTCGTCCCCCCACTCCCCATAGGCCGCAAGCACCACCTCGGTGTCCGAGTTCCCCTGGAAGCGGTGGCCCCTCGCCTCCAGCACCTCGCGCACCTCCTGGACGTTGTAGATCTCGCCGTTGAAACAGATCCAGCGCCCAGCCAGTGGGCTCGTCATCGGTTGGTGGCCAGCCGGGCTGATGTCCTGGATGGCCAGCCGGCGCGCGCAGAGTCCGACCATCACGCCCGGCGCGGCAATCACCTCTACGCCCTCGTCGTCCGGCCCACGGTGGGCCAGGGCACCGGCCATGGCAGCCAGGGCTGCGCGGAGCCGCCCGCCGTCACGCTCGCCCACGATCCCGCCGATGCCGCACATCAGCGGGGCTCCTCGCGAAGGCGATCGCTGGAATCGCGCCCTTGCAGCGGAGCAGCCGGATCTTCCGCGCAACGCTGCCGATCGACAGGCACTCCGCGCGTTCCCACCTGTGATCCGGTCTGTGTTCGCTCGACGACGGTTCTGTACACTTGCGCGTAGCCCGCGATGGCCCGCCCCCACGTGTAGCCCGCCGCCCGCTCCAGACCTCGCCTCCGCAACTGCTCAGCTAACTCGCTGGATTCCAGCACTGCCCGCACCGCAGCCGCCAACGCCCCAACGTCGTCGGGTGGTGCCGTGATTCCGGCACCTCCGACAAGCTCAGCCAGAGCGGGACAGTCGGACGTGACCACCGGCGTCCCACAAGCCATCGCCTCCAGCGGCGGCCACCCGAACCCCTCGTAGTAGGATGGGAACAGCAGCACGTCGCAGGCGTTGTACAGCTCCACGAGCCGTTCATCCGACACGTACCCACACTCGCAAACGGCACCAGTGACGCGCAGCGCCTCAGCCAGCGCGAACTCCTGCCGTTTCAATGGCTTGCCAACCCGTACAAGTGTGACATCCAGGCCCGATTGCCGGAGGGCCGAGAGGACTTGCAACGTCCCACGTACATTTTTGTACGGACCGCCGGTCGAGACGTGGAGCACGGCATATCGGCCTCTGCGCGGCACACCCGCTCGCAGCCGGTGAGCTGCATCGTGACCGTGGTAACGGAAGTGCTTCCCCACACCATAGGGAACCACGCTGATACGCTCCTCCCGAACCCTGAGCAACCGTATCACGTCCTGCTTCGTGGTCTCGTTCGAACAGACCACCTGCGCCACTTTGCGCAGGTGAGAGGTGCTCCACCGAAACCTGATCACCGATCGCCTGCGACCACGGAACCCGGTCACCCCCTCTTCGCCTCGCAGCAGCATGAGGTCATGGCAGCTCACGATGGTTCGCTCAGCCGGCAGGAACGCAGCGAGATCGGCGTAGCCATGGTCGACGATGTGATAAATGTCCGCTCTTAGGCGGCGCACAGCGAGCGGGTAGCGCACGAAGCGGGCCGCGTACCTGTCTGCTTTCTGGAACCCCAACCGAGCCGCAAGACGAGAAACATGAGCCGTGGCGGTGGCAACCCGGAACTCCGGGTGCGCCTCAAGCCCCCAACTGAGCTCATCGGCGAAGCGCTCCATCGAAATCCGGCGCTCCTCCGGCATGTCGCGCAGAAGCAAGACGTCGCACGATCCGCCTTGCGATGGCCATCGCGCCGCACCAGCTCCGTTCATTTGCATGCCCGCAGTTCCCAACTCGACGCCCAGAGCTGGTTGAAACCAGGCAGGCAGAGAAGGTGCGGCACCATCCACACCAGCCGAAGGCGATTCGATAGTGGTACGCCACCCATTCTCCAGACAGCCTCGATGGTGAAGCCAGCATCTTCTAGCAGAAGCTGAGCCGAACGCCTGGTGAACCCGCGCACATGCGTGTAGTCCGCCCACACCCGCTCCGGCCGTGCCACCACGACTGAAGCTACAACAACGCCGCCCGGCCGAAGAACGCGATGGATCTCACGTGCCAGCCTGCCGGGATCGAGCACATGCTCAAAGATATCCTTGGCAAGCACCGCATCGAAGAAACTATCGTCATATGGTAAGGGCGCCGTCTCAACATCTAAGCGCACGGCTATCTCGTGTTGCGTTGCCTGCCTCACCGCATCCACGTCTACGTCGACGCCGTGAATCTCCACGTCCGCCGTTGGCCGATGACGCCCGAAATCCCCAGTGCCGCAGCCGACGTCGAGGATCCTGCGAGCGTGCCCGAACTCCCGGAAGTAGCGAGCAGCGAGCCCGGCGGCCATTGCCCGGTTACCATAGTAGGCGCGCTTCGAGGATGTCGTCATGCTCTGTATGGCACCTGCTCAGTGCTGATAGCGCCCCGTCCCCCAGCAACACAGGCCGCAACGATGCCATCCGCACAAGACTCGATACTGTACTCGTCCACCAGGTCCCGGCTGTGCGCACCGAAAGCTCGCCGCATGTCCTCGTCCGCAACCAACGTACCGATGGCGTGCGCCAAGGCCTCCAGGTTGCGGTGCGGAACGACGAAGCCATTCCACGCTGGACGCACGAGGTCCTCTGCGCACCCGACCCTGTCCGAGACAACCACGGGCAACGAGAAGTTCATCGCTTCGTTGACCACTAGCCCCCAGGTTTCATGCAACGCCGATGGCAACACAAATATGTCTGCGGCGGTGTACGCTTTCGGCAGTTCACGCTGATTGAGAAACCCGGCAAAGCAGACGTTCGGGATCTGGAGCCGCTCCACGAGCCTCTCGACCTCAGCGCGGAGCCCTCCGTCACCTACAAGCAGCAACCAGCATGGCTGCTGCGCCCGTGCGCGAGCGAACGCCTTAACCAGCATCAGGGGCTGCTTCTTCTCGATGAACTTGCCCACGAACAGGACCACGGGTGCATCATCCGTGACACCGAACGAGGCTCGCACTTCCCCGCGACGCCGCGCCAGCTCGCACGCTCTGGCGCGGAAGAAGCCGTTGTCCACGCAGTAGCGCGCGGGGAAGAGCCGCGCGGGCGGCACGCCATAATGGAGAAAGTAGCGCCGGTTTTGTTCCCCGATGTACAGGCCGGAAACCTGGTTGAACAGCGTCCTCAGCGCAACCTGCTTCATCGCGCGCTTGTACCAGGGACGACGGTGCAGCAGCGTCTGCTCCTCGCGGATCAGCACCCGCATGCCGCGTGCCCGAGCCGCCGCGACTGCCATCCAGCTCGTGACATGAGTGTAACCGTGCACCCAAAGGACGTCGAACCGGCCTGACGAGACTTCGCGCACGACATCCCAGTGAGGGCGCATCCCAAGACCGTCCGAGATGTTTCTGCCCTTGGCGCTGGGGCAGAACTTCCAGCGATAGCCATCTAGCAATGACGTGTCCCAGCGGACTTCCCGCCCGAACCCCGGATCGTGGAACGCGCGAGCTGTTGCGTCGGAGTAGAAGTACACCGTCAGGTCAATCTCAGACCTCCGCGCCAACTCGCGGTACAGCGGTGCGAAGTACTGGATCGGGTGCGATACCAGGTGGGCGACGCGGACGGGACTGGCCGTCATCGGCTCCCCTCCACAATCGCCTGGTGGTCCCTGTCCATCTCGTCGATCGCCTCCTGCGGGTCCCGCCCCTCCAAGATCGCCCGGTAAACGGCCACGATCCGCTGCCGGTAGTGGCTCCAGGTGTACCGGCTCTCGATCAACCCCCGACCGCTCGCGCCCATCTCCCGGCGGGCCGCCGGGTGCTCGTAGAGGTAGAGGAGCTTCCCACACAGCGCATCGACGTCGCACGTCGGTACGACAAATCCGTCGACGCCGTCGCGTACCACCGCCCCGGTGCTCGCCGTCGTCACGACGGGCAGGCCCGCTGCCATCGCCTCGGAGACCACCAGCCCCCACGCGTCCGACAGCGACGGGAGGGCGAAGACGTCGCTGCGTTGGAACCAGCGATGGACCTCGTGCTTCGGCACCTGGCCGGCCCACCTGTAGCAGCCGGCGTATGCCCGCAAGATGCGACGCCCATCTGCATCGGCGGCTCCGACCAGAACAAGCTCGGCGTCGGGCAGGCCGAGACGGCGCCACGCTTCGAGCAGGTAGCGGACGCCCTTCCGCAGACCGATCTGGCCCACGAACAGGACACGGAACTTCCCGTCAGGGCGTCCGTCCATCGGGACGAACTGCTCGGGGTTGACCCCGTACGGAATCTTGAGAATCTTCTCGGCCGGGATCCCGTTGTCCAAGAGGCAGCGCACCACGAGCTCCGAAGGTGCGAAGAGGTAATCCGCCAGCTCTCGTTCCTCCCGTACGCACGACCGGGCGCCTGATGGGACACCGACCACTCCTTCCTCTCGCAGGATCTGAAGGTAGTGCTCGTGAGCGCCGGCTACGTCCAGCACGGTCGCAGCGCCGCGCTCCTTGGCCGCGCGGAGCGTCGCCAGCGCGCCGCCCTCAAAGGCGTGGACGATGGCGGGTGGCTCGGCACGCCGCAGCCAGCGGCCGACTGCGGCGTCGAAGTGCTCATGTGCCCAGCGCTCCGCATCCCACCGGCGGAAGCCAGGCAGTGATGCGACGCTGCGGTAAGCGAAGGCCAGCAGATGATAGGAAGGGATCGCCACCACCAACGCGGGATCCAGCTCCGGATGCCAGCGACGGCGCAATTCACGGTCAAGCCTCTGGCGCACCGAACGGGGTATCAGGCGCCACCGTTGCCGATCCGCCAGCCCGCGCCGGGTGTCATAGATTCCCGTCACAAAGCGGTAAAGCAACCCCGCTCGTTGCGCCGCAACGGCTGTCTCGTACGCGTGCTGGTGCACGGGCTGGCTGATCACGACCTGGCCTGAGGCCGCTGGTGTGTTGCTCACGGTCTCACGGGCTCCGGAGAGGGCGCTGCTGCTCCCTCCTGCGATGGCACCGGAGCATCTTGTCCCTCGCTCTCGTCACGGTCCAGGGTCGCCACACGGGCGAGCAGGCCAGCGAACAGCCAGAAGTAGACGTCGATGGGATCGATGTCCATATACTGCCCCTTGACGTTGTACACCAGGTTCCAGATGAGGAAGGCCAGCAGCGCCGCGGAGATCGCCCGCATCCGAGGATCGTGCAGCCAGCGGTGCGCCTGAACGCCGCGGACCACCAGGACTCCCAGCAGCAGCACGACCACGACCAGGCCGGCGATGCCCAGCTCAAGCACTACCTTGACGTACCAACTCTCGAACCAGGTACCGCCGACGGCCTGGAATTGCACCGGAGTCGAGAACGCGTAGCGGCTGGCGTTCGTATCGATGCCCGTGCCGAGGCCGTTCCAGGTCAGCGCCAGCGCCTGGCGGAAACCATCCACAAACACACTTTGGAATTCCTGCCTTCCGACCTGGAACGTGTAGCCGAAGATCGTGCCAGGTGCACCGCTGAACAGCGCAGCTGGCACCAGAAATACGCCGCCGAGCGCGAGGATCCTGCCTAGCGGGAGCGACCGGACCCGTGATCCTGGCGAGAGCCACTCCACCACGATGATCAGCAACATCAGCACGGGGACGAACACGAAGGCGCCCCGCGCTCCGCTCAGGAACGCCGCCACCAGCATCAGCAGCCAGACGAGCCGCCCGAAAGAGTCGAGGCGTGTACCGACCAGGGCGCCGCGCCACCACGCGTAGGAAACGGCCACCATGCTGATGGCAAAAGTGTAGTACTGGGCGACGAACGAGAAGGTGCTGGGGACGCGCCGCAGGTCGCCGCCGCTGGTGAACGTGAACTGGGCGAAGTTCTGCGTCGCGGCCTGCGCCGCCCCGCCGTAGAGCTGGTAGACAGACCGCGCATGGCCGGCGTAGATGAGCACCGCCTCGACGATGCCGATGACGGCGGGGATGATGGCAGCGACGCTCATCACCCCCAGCAGGCGGAAGAGGTCGCGCCGGTCGCGGACGAAATGGTAGGCGAGGAAGTACAGCGGAATGTAGAACAGCCACACCTTGATGCCGATGGCGCCGACCAGCCGGCTGGGCAGGTTCGGGTTGAACGCCTGCGCCGCTACCAGGAACGCGAGCATCAGGAACAACGCCAACGGCGCTCCTGCGAAAGGTACCCGGACCCCACGGTTCGTGACGTAGACCAGGAACCCGACGTAGGCCGGGATGACGAACAGGAAGTCTTTAAGCAGGACCGGCACAGCGGTATGCGGGTACGCCGCGAGTACCGGGATGCCCGAGAACGGCAGGTACAGCAGCAACCCGTACACCGACCAGCGCCAGTTCACAATGCCGACAAGGAGCGCTGCGGCGAAGGCGGCAAGACCGAGCACCGGCAGCGCGTAGCCTCGACCCACGGCGACTCCCACCAGCAAGGAGACGCCAACCGCGGCGACCAACGCCAAGAACCGCGTGGGGACGGCATCGAAACCGACGTGACGCTCGACAACGTTACGAACGATCATCGCCACGAAGTGAGCCTTCCTGCGCCATCTGTCTTGACACGTTTCCTACGCAGCGGCGAGGGGCGATAAGCGAGCACGAGCAACCACGCCGTCAACCCCTTCCATCTCCAGCCAAGTTCTCGACGGGCGCCTCCGGGGACCGGGTGATCCAACGGATCAGATGGTCAACATCGTCGCGGCTGGGCAGGAGCAGGCTTGATATCGAGAAGTCGAGCGCCCGTGCCGCTCGGCGCGCCGTCCAGGCCATGCTGACGCTGTAGGCGACCAGCGATGCGACGGCCGCACCCATGATGCCGAGCATCGGCAGCAGCGCGGCCAGACCCACGACCGTCACTCCGAGAGCGACGACTTCGCCAATCCCGGCATCGAGCGGCCGGCCGACGGCTCGCAGCAGCGTCCCGATCACACGGCCGCTGCTCAAGGCCACCGCTGCCACCAGCAGCACCCGGCTCACGTCTGCCGCGTCACGGTAGGCGGCCCCGAAGAAGAGCTGGATGAGCGCCGGCGCGAACAGGACCATCGGGATGGTGACGGCGACGGAGACGCCCAGCGTCAACTGGGCGAAGCGCCGGGCAGCGGCTCGCTGTGCCGCGCCCGACTCGAGTCCGGCTACAGCGGGGAGAGCGACCATCGACACCGACGAGCCGACCAGGCTGGCCAACGAGCTCATGGTGACGGCAATCACGTACAGCCCGAGCTGCACGGGCGCGAGAAACACAGAGATGAGGAGCTGGTCGAGGCGCTCGTTGAGCAGCGACGACGTGGCGCCGAGGTGGCTCTGGAACCCGAACCGCAGGAGCTGGCGCGCGGCCCGGCTGCTGGGCCTGGGTCGTGCGACCCCCAGGCGCCAGACGAGCACGGCGGCAGCCAGCCCTACGCTGAAGTTCGCAGCAAGAAACGCGATGGCCACAGACTGGATCGTTAACGCACGCATGGCGGCCAGCACCATCACCGCCGCCGCACTGCCGATGATCACCAGCAGGCGCAGCCCTTGAAACCAGTGGAGCCGCTGCCGCCCGTTCAGCACAGCCATCAGCGCAAGGGTGAAGAGATTGATGGGAATGAACGCAAGATACAGGTATGCCGTCTGTCTGGTGGTCGCGTCATAGTGCGAGAGGACGAAGGGCAGCAGAGCCGCTCCGGCCAAGAGCAGGAGCCCCGCCTGGGCGACAGTGATCGCGAGTGTGCTGCCGACCAACGTGCTCAGGGGCCAGGAGCCGCGCGCGGCGTGATACGTTGTCGCGTCCTGCATACCCAGGCTGCCGACAGCAGCGAGGACGGACGGCCACAAGATCACCGCCGCCAGCTCGCCCCTCCCGTGTGGCCCCAGGACACGGGCGAGCAGTACGCCAGTCACGACGTTCAGCGCCTGGATGGCGCCAGATACGGCGAAGCTTACCGTCACCGGCTGGCCAGCCAGGCCTGTAGCGAGCGAGACAGCGGGGGCCTTCCGCACCCGGCTCGCGATGGTGGTCATCGGCTTATCTGGGTCGCGGTCGTTGCGACGCTGCCCATGGCCATGCGGAAGTACGCCACCGTCTCACGCAGCCCCTCCGCCAGCGATACGTTCGGCTCCCAACCATACCGTTGGCGCATCCGGCTGATGTCCGGGCACCGTCGCGCCGGGTCGTCCTCGCCACGAGGGAGATGGACCACTCGCTCACCAGCACCAGTGATCCTGGCGATCTGCCGGGCCAGCTCGAGCATCGTCACCTCGTGGGGGTTGCCAAGGTTGAACACGCCGCCGTCTGCGTCCCGGTCGAGCCCTACGAGCAGCAGCGCCTCCACCAAGTCTGACACGTAGCAGAAGGAGCGCGTCTGGCTACCGTTCCCGTGGACCGGCAGCGGCTTTCCGCTGAGCGCCGCTGCGATGAACGCCGGCACGACCCGGCCGTCATCGACGTTCATCCGTGGGCCGTAGGTGTTGAAAATGCGCACGATGCTCGCATTCACGCCGCACTTCCGCCGGTGCTCGGTCGTCAGGGTCTCGCCGAATCGCTTCGACTCGTCGTAGCACGCCCGAGGGCCGATGGGGTTCACGTTTCCCCAGTAGGACTCCGTTTGGGGATGCTCCAACGGGTCTCCATAGACTTCCGACGTGGACGCGAGTACGAAGCGTGCGCCCCGCTGCGCCGCCACGTTGAGCAACCGCTGCGTACCCGCGGAGTTCGCCAGCATCGTCTCGATGGGAAACTGCTGGTAGCGCAGGGGGCTTGCCGGCGATGCCAGGTGCAGGATCAGGTCTACCGGAAGCGACGGTGCCTGGGCCACATCCTCGTGCACGAAGGTGAAGCTCGGGTCCGTGAACAGCTCCGCGACGTTGGCGGCCTGGCTGGTCAACAGGTTGTCGAGGCAGATGACCTCATGTCCACGGCCGAGCAGCTCCCGGCACACGTGGCTGCCAATGAATCCTGCTCCGCCCGCGACCAGAACGCGCATCACGGCTACTCCTGAAACAAGCTTCGTCTCAGAGACATGGCGATTTCAGGCGTTCGCCGGCCGGAGGAAATAGTGCCCCGGCGCCAGCGGCGGCCTAGTGGCCTTTCCCGTCGCGATGTCCCAGAACACGTAAGAAACCGGCAGCGCTTCGACCAGCGCCCAGGCGGCCGCATCCGAATGGATCTCCACAAGCATCCGCGGTGGGCGGCTCGCGATGGTTGCCGCTGCGCCACGAATCACGTCTGCCTCCGCACCCTCGACGTCCACTTTTAACAGATCCGGGATCTTGCCCCCACCGGCGACGAACCCGTCAACCGTCCGGGTCTGAACCTGTATTGCGTCAGCGGACACGGTCGTCTCCCCGGAAAGGTGCCCCATGAGGCTGGACGCTGCCACCGCGAAAGTGGCGGAGCCTTCGTAGTCGCTAAGCGCCAGGCGATGGATTTCCACGCTGTTGGTTCGATTGACCTCCACATTCGCAGCAAGTCGTGAAAAGTTCTCCGGCAACGGCTCGAAAGCGCACACATGGCCGGTGGGGCCAGCGAGTCTGCTAAACAGGAGGGCAAAGAAGCCGATGTGCGCGCCAATATCGTAGACGACGTCGCCGGCACGAACGTGGCGCGCGACCCATGCCTGCACGGCCTCCTCATGGGTACCAAGCCAGTAATACTTCTCACACGAGAGGTCTACGAGCAGACGAGACCCCTTGAGCCGTCCGCCACACACTGTGACGAGTCTGGGTTCGTTGGGTGCGGCGGATGACAATGCACGGCGCAGCGAGCGCGCGATGGGAGAACCATAAACCATCCGCGTACCCGGGCCGCGGAGCGCTTGCCGTGCCGCGGCGACAACCCGGTACAAGGCCGGCAGGCGGGGATCAACGCCTGATACGCGCGTCATCGTGCCACCCAAGCCTCGGTCGTCGACGTGCGCTCGACCGTCGGCACTCGACCGACCCCATGGTAAAGCAGGCCGGCCGCCTCGACGTCGGCTCGCCGCAACAGGTTGCGTCCATCGTAGACGAGCCGTCCCGCCATCACTGACCGCACGTGGGCCAGATCCACCTCCGCGAACTGCGGCCAGTCCGTCAGCACGGCCACGCAGTCGGCGCCGCGGGCAGCGGCGACCGCATCGCCGCAGATTTCATCGGCGATGCCGGACGGCACATCTGCCTGCAGCGCCGGATCGTAGACCTGTACCCGGGCGCCCTCGTTTCGCAACAGCGCAATCACGTCGAGCGCCGGCGACTCTCGCAGGTCCTCACTACCACCCTTGAACGTAGCGCCCCACGTCGCGATGATCCGCCCGTCGAGCGATCCCAGCAGCCGCCGGATGCAGTTCACAGCGTGCTTGCGCTGGCTGATGTTGGCATCCTGCACCGCGCTCAGCACACGCATATTCACCCCCACCGAGTCGCCGGTGTGGCAGAGCGCAGCCACGTCCTTCGGCAGGCAACTGCCTCCATAGCCGATACCTGGCTTGAAGAACGACCCGCCGATGCGCGAGTCCAGCGCCACACCGCGCACCACCTCGTCGACGTCGACGTCGAGACGCTCGCACAATCGGGCAATTTCGTTGACAAACGAGAGCCTGGTGGCCAGGAAGGTGTTGGCCACGTACTTGACCATCTCCGCAGTGCGCAGGTCGGTGATCATCACCGTAGCCGGTATGCTGGCGTAGAGGGTTGCTACTTGGCCAGCATGCTCGGAGGTGTGCGCGCCGATAACGATGCGGTCCGGATGAAAGAAGTCCTCGACGGCCCTTCCTTCCCCTGAGCACCTCCGTCATCGCCTCGCGTCTCGGCCTCGCCCTGAGCAGCGGCCTCGGCACCGCGTTCTGGGCCTATGCGGCGTTCTCGATCCCCGACACCAGCGGCGCCCGCGCCACGCCGGCTGACTCGAATCGACGGACGTACTCATCAGCTAAGTCGTGATTCGGCACAAGCACAGCCATAGCGACCCCGGCGACGCCGACACCCAGCATTAATATTAATACTGGTTCAATAATGGTGGAAAAATTTTTCATCGTATTGTCCACATCGGTCGTGTAATATTCGGCAAGTTCTTTTAACATTGATTCCACTTCTCCAGATTGTTCGCCGACCATGATCATTTGT
>JAKALX010000438.1 GCA_021823905.1 Chloroflexota bacterium
GGGAATCACCGGCGGATTCTCGGCGGTATATCCGGTGCTCAAGGCGATGGAAGAAGGCGGGAGGATCCGTCGCGGCTATTTCGTCGATGGGCTTGGCGGCGCGCAATTCGCGCTCCCAGGCGCGGTTGATCGGCTGCGCGCCGAGCGCGACGCCCCGGAGGAGCCCGCCGTGCACCTGCTGGCCGCGACGGATCCCGCGAACCCCTATGGCGCCGCGTTGTCTTCGCCGAAGCGCGACGACCAGAGGCGGGCGCTGCAACGCGCCGCGGGGGCGCACGTCGTGCTCGTCAACGGCGAACCGGTGCTCTATGTCGAACGCAGCGGCCGCGCGATCGTGACGCTGCCGGCATTCGACCGCGACGTGGGCGAACTGGCGATTCGACGGCTTACGGAGACCAGCGAAGGCGGCCGTCCGCTCACAGTCGAGCGTATCGACGGCGAGCCAGCGGTGGATTCGATCCATGCCGCGCGCTTCCGCGAAGCCGGGTTCGTCACCGGCTATCGCGGCCTGACCTATCGCGCGCCGCGCGCGGAGCTTGCCGGTGCCCGAGGGAGATAGCCTCTACCGCTTCGCCGCGCGGCTTCGGCCCGCCCTCGAAGGGAGGGTCATCAACGCTGCCCGAAGCCATGGACCGGGCCCCGTGCCGCAGGTCGAGCGGATTGTCGGAGCGACCTGCACCGCCGTGCGCTCGCAGGGCAAGAACGTGCTCATCAGCTTCGACAACGGCCTGGCACTGCGCGGCCACCTGCGCATGCACGGCGCCTGGCATGTCTACGCGCCGGGCGAGCCCTGGCGGCGGCTGGAGAGCCAGGCGCGGCTCGTCCTCGAGGTCGACGGCGCGGTCGTCGTGAACTTCAGCGCGCCGGTGATCGAGCTCATCGAAGAGCGAGCGCTCGCGGTGCACGCCCCGATTGCCGCGCTCGGGCCGGATCTGCTGGCCGACGACTTCGACGTCGGGCTGGCGTTTGCGAACCTTCGCGACCCTTCGCGCGCGGCGCTGACCATCGGCGACGCCATCATGGACCAGCGCGCGATGGCGGGCGTGGGGAACATCTGGAAGAACGAGACGCTGTTCCGTTGCGGCGTGAACCCATGGCGGCGGATCGGCGAGATCGACGACGAGACGCTTCGGACGATCGTTACCACCGCGCAGGCGCTCCTTCGCGCAAGCGTCGGCAAGCCCAACAGCCTGGAGCTGAAGCACCGGCCGTCGCTCTACGTCTACCTTCGCGGCGGGCAGCCGTGTGCGCGCTGCCATACGCGGCTGCGAAGCGCTCCGCAGGGGAACGACATCCGCCACACTGCCTGGTGCCCGGCGTGCCAGCCGGTCGCGGAAGGGCAGATGCAGCCGCCGGAAGGCCGCTGGCGCTCGTGGTGAATCCTCGATTCGACCGCGACGTGACCGAGGTCACTCCGCTCGCGGACGATTTGGCCGACACTAACTGCCCGATGAACCCTTCTCCGCCTCGCATCGACGTGCCGCTGATCGTTCGTGACGCTCCCCGCGTCCAGACGCCCGCGGCGCCGCGAGCGCCCTGGATGTTTGCGGGCTGGATGGCTGCGGGCGCGACCGTCGCGGTAGTCGCCGGGCTGGTGCTGGGCATTCTCGCGTCGCTGGAAGCCGGTGTCGGCGGCGAACGCTGGACGCAGGTCGTCGAGGCTCACGGGCGGCTTCAGCTTTTCGGCTTCGCGGCCGTATTCATTACGGCGCTGGCTTTCGAGTTTCTCATTCGCCTCTACCAGCGGCGGCCGTTCCCGCTGTGGATTCGCGCGGGGATCCCGGCCGCAATCGGGCTTGGCGCCCTGGTCCAGTCGGCCGGGCAGGTGTACGACGCGTCGGTCGGCGTTCTCGCCATTCCTGGCGCGCTCCTCGTGCTTGCCGGGAGCGTGGCGTTCGCGGTTGTCACCTGGCGAACCGCGGTTCCACGCCGGGTGCAGGCTGACCCGCAGCCGCTCTTCTTTCGCGCCGCGGGCGTGTGGCTCGTGGCCGCGGCGGCGCTCTCGCTCTGGACCGCGACGCAGGCGGAAGCCGGCGCGGTTCTGCCCGTCGATTCGCACGCTGTTGTCGAGCTCTTCCTGCGCGGCTTCGTGATGAACGTCATCATCGCGGTCGCACTGCGGGCCTTCGCGGGCCACCTCGATCTGACGCCACCGAGCGCGCGACGGCAGATCGTCGTCTTCGGGCTGATGAACGCGGCGACGGCGGCGTGGCTCGCCGGACAGGGACTGGGAGCGCTTCCGGAGATTGGCCTGGCGTCGCGCGCGGGCGATGTTGGCTTCGCGATTGCGTTGCTGCTTTTCACGGTGTGGTTTGGCATTCTCCGGCCGCTGCGCGACGGGTTCCGGGAGCCTCGCTACCGTTGGCTCGTTCCGCTCGCCTGGTCTGGGGCCGTGGCTTATGCGCTGCTGTTGGCGGGTGTCGCGCTGTGGCCGGGCGGCTATGACCTGAGCCTCTACCAGCAGGGCGCGATCCGCCACGTGTTCATGCTCGGGTTCATGGCGCCGTTGATGCTTGCGATGGCGCACGTCGTGCTCGCGCGCTTCGGCACGGGACGAGTGCCGGCGGAGAACGCGCTGACCGCGGCTTGTCTGCTGCTGCTGGTTTCCGCGCCGTTGCGGGTGCTGCCCGCCCTGTTCGTGAACGCACCGGGAAGTCTTGGCCAATCGCTGCTCGGGTTCGCCGGCTTCGCGACGATGGCCGCGCTGGCGCTCGCGGCGTTCGTCTGCCTGCGGACCGTGGCCGGCATTCGGCGGATGGCGGCGCGCTGAAGGCTGCCGGTGGTCAGCCGCCGAGCGCCTGGACCGCCGGGATCGGACGCTCGCTCGTCCGGTACTGCTTCTTTCCCGCTTCGAGCAGGTCATTTCCACGGCAGTCGTTCACGACGATCGCCGGGAACCCTTCGACCTCGAGCCGCCGGATGGCCTCGGTGCCGAGGTCGTCGAAGGCGACGACCTCCGCCTTCTTGATGTGGCGGTTGAGGAGCGCGCCGGTGCCGCCGACGGCGATGCAATAGACCGCGTGGTGCTTCGCGATCAGCGCCCGGACGGCGGGGCCGCGCCCGCCCTTGCCGATGATGCCCTTGAGGCCCAGTTCGAGCATGGCCTCGGTGTACGGATCGAGGCGCATCGAGGTCGTTGGGCCGGCCGAGCCGATGACGGCGCCCGGACGTGGCGGTGTCGGCCCGACGTAGTAGATGACCTGGCCACGAAGGTCGACGGGCAGCGGCTCGCCCTTCTTCACGAGCTCGATCAGCCGCTTGTGGGCCGCGTCGCGAGCGGTGTAAATGACGCCGCTGAAGTTCACGTGGTCGCCGATCTGAAGGCCGTCGATGACCGGATCGGTGAGGGGTGTTGTCAGGGCGATGGATGCGGCCACGGTTACCTCCCGGCTTGGCCCGCCGCCACGGTGGTGGCGGCGAGCTGCTTGCTCATGATGA
>JAKALX010000439.1 GCA_021823905.1 Chloroflexota bacterium
TCCGATCTGACACCCATCACCTTGATGTCGCTTCCGATTGCCGGGTGCTCGCGCTTCGTCTCCCGGCTGTTCAGGTGACGCTCGACCTCGAGGACCACCCGTTCGAGGTCGGTGAGGGGTGGGGAAGGTGGACTCGGCCGTGCAGGCTGTCCGGGCGAGCATCCTGGCGGATGCCCGCAAGGCAAAGGATGGCCGGTAGGCTCCAGCGATCACTCTTCCTTCGGCCCGCCGGTGACCATCTCCATTTTCTTCTCTCGCTCGCGTCGCCGAGAAACCGTGCCGTAAATGAAATTTCCGACGATCGATGCGATGGGAACGCCCGCGAAGAGACCGCCAGCAACGTCTTTACCCATCAGGATCAGCGCGAATCCGCCAGCCATGCCACCTATGGCAACGGCCAGGGCAGAGATCACCCCTGCCTTGGATCGCCAGAGTTCGCCGTCGAGCGCCTTGGCCTCTAGCGCTTGGCGGTGACTCGTCTGCCCGTGTGCTTCTGAAACGATGCGGTCAGCCAGGCCGGGGATGACCTGATCGTAGCTTGCGAGCACGTCGGGGTGAGGAAGCGGACCAGAGAACGACATGCTTCGCGCTTGGTAGAGCAGCATCGCGCGGTTGGTCGCCGATGGCGATCCGAACTCCACTGGTCCGGTTGATGAGCCCGCTATTCGGCTGAGCGCAACACGCTGAGCCCTTGGCTTCAGCCCGCCGTTGCGACCGCCTGTTCTTCTTGCTCATCAGACCCCGCCGCGTGAGCTACTTGGGCGAGGTCATAGCCGATCGCTGCCCAGTCGGACATAAGAGCGATTGCGTCGGCCGTCGGTCCATTGGGACAGCGGTTGAATTCAGTGAGCGTTCCGCCGAAGTCGAGTACGCGACCGACACCCTCGAAGAACGAGGGGCGAGCGAAAAGGAAGCTGCTGTATTGGTGGTTCATCGTGGGCCCCGAGCCGTAAAGTGCGGACTTCGGCACGTATTCGCAACAGCTTTCGGCACCATTTCCCTCCCGTTCGCCACATTCCGTCAACATCTGCACCGGTGACAACGCACCTATGGTCACACAAGTGCCCGGTATTTGGCCATAGGGCTCGACTGCTCGCCCGCCCGCAAAACGGAAGGGGTCGAGCTGCCGCTAGCGCTCGGCCCCTTCCGGTGTTACTCGCGCCGCGCTTCGGCGGCGTCAGCTTTTTTGGCGAACCGAAGGCTCATCGCAACCCCTCCCGCGCGCATCAACGTGTCGTGGCGAGGCGGCCGGATGCGCTGTAACCTCGGGCTTGGTAAGGGCGCCGGGTGTTCAGCCGCCTTGCTTGCCCCCGTCCGGGTCGCTCCGGGCGGGGGTTCTTCTTCTAGAAGCTGAAGGGGATCTGGGCCCCGAAGATCCTCTGGACGTGGTGCTCGTATTCGTCGTGGTCCTTCGATACCTGCGCGATGCCGAGCAACTGCCCGAGGTGCGTACGGAGGGTCTTGACGCCAATTTCGGATAGAAACTGGTGCAGCTTCGCCCAGCGGTCTCCGCTGTCCGCTCGCCGCGCCCGCGTCAGCTCTAGAACCTTGCCGTTGCTCCGCGCGAGCGGCTTGTAGACGTGCTCGACCGTGAGGCTCTTGAACTTCCACGGCTTGTTCTTTTCCGGCCTAGGCAGTTCATAGAGGCGGTACCACTCCTCATATAGCTGGGGCGGGAACTCCCTCTCGTACTCGCGGGCCTCTTCGCGAACGAAGAACTTGAACGCAGCGACGACCGCTTCCTTGGTGGCGTCGTAGCCGGCGAGGGCGTAGACGAGCCCCTTAATTCCGGCCTTCGCGGATGCGTTAACGATGATCTGGGCCTGCTTGGCTGCGCCCTCCTGCCGCTTCTGCAACCTGCCTTCCTCGTGCGCCCGGATGATCGCCTTGCAGATGTCGATCAAAATCGTGACGTCGTAGCCATGCACCTGCGCAGGAGGCTGCTTCGCCCCCGGGGAGGACCATTGGAAAACAAGGGGATTTTCGATTTTCTCTCTCAGTTCGCCCCCAACGTACGGGGCCACCCTGTCGCCCTGTAAGAATCTCGGAAGGGCGCTTCCGCTCGTCTTATCCAACCCCAGGGCGGCGCCCATTCCGCGCTGGCTAATCACGGCGGTCTTCTGCTCGTCGTCCAGGACGTAGCAGTCCACGTCAATCCCAAACTCCTTCTCGAAGTTCCCCTTGTGCGTGGCGCGCACGGCCTTCCTCGCCCACATTGACGACACAATGGTCAACCTGCCCTGCACGAACCTCGAACTGGACGAGCTTTGGGCCTTCAAATCCGGCCACTACCCGATTTGCGCTTGACGCGCGCCGGACATGCGCCTATCTTACTTCCATCAGCGCGGCACTCCCGCCGCTCTGATAGCCCCGGGGACGGGGCGAGGAGAAGACGAACATGGCGACCACCACCGATTCCGTTATGGACTACGACACCTCCGCGCTGCTCGAGGGCGAGTGCAGTGCCGAACTCGCCCGCCAGTCGGCAGAGGCAGCGCCCACGGGCGCCGTGCCGGCCTACCGCGACTCGGACGGCGTGTGGCAGTATGTCGAGCCCTCGCAGGTCGAGCACTACGAGCGCAACTTGGGCGAGTCCGTCCGCACCGTCTACGTCGAGGAGTAGCTACACCAGCGCGCCCGGTTCAGCCCCGGTCCGACTCCGGGGCGCGCTCTCACGCAGCAGACTGTGGACCTGTGGCTAGACGAAACCTCCGACGCGGAGGAGCCCCGCTGGGTGGTGAGCCTCGACGACGAGGACGGAACCAGCACAATCGCCCACTACGCCGAGGCCGAGTACCCTAGGGCACTCACCCGCGCCCGGCAGGAGGCAGACAGACGCGGCCTGCCGCTGCGCGAGATGTAGTCGCCGCCCGCCCGCCGCGTCGTCCGGCGCCGGGCGATCCAGAGCTGACCGCCTCGTGATGCGGCCCGCCCCGACCCGGCGCGTGAGAGTCCCGGGTCACCACGAGGAGCCGATGCCCGACTGCACCCACTGTCACAAGCCACGCAAGCCTCGCCAGGGCGCCCACGGACTCTGCGGCCGATGCGACCGACACGTCAGGAGGACCGGCGAGCTGCCGCCCGTCGAGCGCGCGGTGAGTCGCGACCTCTCGGAGTCCATCGAGGTGCGGCTCTCGCCGCTGCTGCTCGAGCACGTCCGCTCCGGGGCGGAGTCCGAGGGCGTCAAGCCGAGCGAGTGGATTCGGAGGGCGTGCCAAGAGCGGGCGCTGCGGAAGGCTGGGGCGAAGATGCGCGACGGAGGGTAAGGAGAGACGCCAGCGCCCGGCTTCGGCGCGGCGACCGCGGCAGCCGCAGCAGCCGCTCCGGCGGCGATCGGGGCGGGGGCCGGCGTCGGGGCGGCAGTTGTCGCCCTGGCGCTGGGCGGCGCGAAACTCGGCGGGACCTAGAACGAGTAGCGCGCCCCGACCCCAG
>JAKALX010000440.1 GCA_021823905.1 Chloroflexota bacterium
CACGCCGCGTCGCCCCACTTCTCCTCGGCGAGGAGGCTGTCGGTGGCCTCGGCGCCCATCGCGTCGTACCAGCCCTGGCGGTGATGCCACGAGCTGCAGGCGGTGACGCCTTTCCAGTTGTTCGCCTCGAACTTCTCGAACAGCGGGCAGACCGCGACGCTGATCTGGATGGTGTCGTCGGTCAGCCGCTCGATGTTGCCCTGGAAGCCCTCGGGCAGCATGAACACCTCGTAGCCGAGTGCGACGAGCTCGGTGGCAATACGGGGAGACGGGCGATTCTTGATCCCCAGGGCGGCCATGAGCGCGGCCATCTCCTGGCGGCCACGCTCGCGGTGCCAGCCCAGGTAGGTGCGGTTGGCCGCGAGTCCGCCGCTTTCGCGGCCGATCTGGCGGATCCAGGTTTCGTCCTGGTCGATCGGGAACGCCTTCCGCAGCCGTTCCCTGGTCTCGGGCAGGAGTGGAAGGACGATTCGGGTAAGTTCGACTCCCTCGGCGCTCACAGTCAGCATGGTCCACCTCCATGCGCATGGTTGCTCTCGTGGACGGGCGATGGGTAAGGGCCTCTTGCACCTATACGCAAGGCCGTTCGGCCCTGTTTGGGGGACCTGAATGGCCCATGGTCGCGGGATGGACGACCGGCGCCCCCCGGGGTGTGTCCAGCGGACGGCGGCGGACCGTGCCATCAGGCTGGCGTCAGAGTCCCGGCAGGTGTGCGTCCAGGCGCCGGCTTGGAGCGCTGCGGTCAAAGAGACGCACCAGGCGGGGACAGCACCGCCTCACCCGAACAGGCCAGTGGAGTTCTACAATGCCCGCGCCGACCCATGGCTGGCACGCTTCGCCGCCACAATGCGCCGCGCGACTCGGATGTTGAGGAGAAACACATGGCGAAGGTTGATGCTGGCGAACTCCTTGCCCGCTCGCTCGCGGCGGCGGGCGTCCACGACGTCTTCGCGCTCCATGGCGGACACCTTGACTCGTTCCTCCAGGCCTGCCCGAGGAACGGCATCCGGCTGATCGACACGCGTCACGAGAGCACCGCCGGCCACGCCGCTGAAGCCTATGCGCGGACCACCGGGCAGGTCGGCGTATGCGCGATCACGGCCGGGCCCGGCTTCACCAACAGCTACACGTCGATCGCCAACGCCTACCTCGACGCCGTCCCGGTTCTCTACATCACGAGCAGTCCACCGCTTCGAGAGGTCGAGCTGAACGTCCTCCAGGGCGGCTTCGATCAGGTCGCGGCCGCGACACCCGTCACGAACTGGGCGCATCGTGTAACGAGCCCGGAACGCATCCCCGACCTCGTCTCGCTGGCCCTGCGCAAAGCGTATGGGGGACGGCCCGGTCCCGTTCTGCTCGAGATTCCGATCGACGTGTTCTTCACGCCCGTGGACGAGCGCCTGGCGACGCCCACGACCGGCTTCGACGTCAGCCGCCCGGCGCCGGCGCCGGAGGTCCTTCGGCGAGCACTCGATTTGCTGCGGCAGGCGGAACGGCCGGCGATCGTCGCGGGCGGCGGCACGCTCTTCCCCTCGTGCGCCGCGGAGCTGCGGCAACTGGCTGACCGGACGCGAATCCCGGTGTATACGACCGGCAAGGCGCATGGCATGTTGCCGGTGGAGCACCCGGCGAATTGCCGGGGCGCCGGCGGGCTGGGCATGCTCCAGACGACGGGCGCGGCCCCTGATCTCGTGCTGCTCCTTGGCGCACGGCAGGGTATGTACACCGGTGGCCGGAGCGGGCGCATCATCCCCAACGCCGCGAAGCTCATCCAGGTGGACATCGAGGCGGCCGAGATCGGGCGCATCCGCGAGGCGGACGTGGCGATCGCGGCCGGCTGCAGGGAGACCCTCCAGGCGATGCTGGCCGACCCGGCCCCATGGCCGGACTGGAGCGGGTGGGCTGACCGGGCGAAGGCGGCGTCCGGCCCGTTCGAGCAGCCGTTCGCCGCTCTCCCGGCAGCGGCAGCCAGTGGGCGGCTGCACCCGTTCCATGCCGCGAAAGCTGCGTTCGACTCGTTCGGCCCGGATGTGATTGTCACGATCGACGGCGGCGAGACGGGCGCCTGGTCGGGCATGTTCAGCCGCTCGTCGGCGCCGGGCGGCGTGCTCACCAACGGCTACCTCGGCGCGCTCGGCGTCGGGTTCGGGTTCGCGGTTGGGGCACAGGTGGCGCACCCGGAGCGCCGGGTGGTGCAGGTCGCCGGCGACGGAGCGGTCGGCTTCCACCTCCAGGAGATCGACACGATGGTGCGGCACAACCTGCCAATCGTGACGATCGTCTTCAACAACACGGCCTGGGGGATGTCGATCCACGGCCAGGAGGGTATCTACGGCGCCGGGGCCGGCGTCATCTCCCGCCTCAAGGACACCAACTACGAGCAGGTCGCGATCGCCCTGGGCGGCTACGGAGAGCGGGTGGGCAACTTCGAGCAGATCGGGCCGGCGATTCAACGCTCGCTGGCGTCCGGCCTTCCGGCGCTGGTCAACCTGGAGATCGCGCCCGACGTGGTCCATCCGCTGATGGGCATGATGGTCGGCCCCGCATCGCGACCGGGCGAGATCGTGATTCCCTATTACGAGAACATCCCACCACCGCCTGAGGACGGGGCCGCAATCGACTAGCCGGCTAACGGTGCTCGCGCCGGGTTCATGGTTGCGCTCGGCAGGCGCGTCCGGCCGCCGCCCCTACAATTGCGGACATGACCGAATGCCCTGACCTGATAGCCGACGCCGCAGCGATCTGGGAGCAAAAGGCCAGCTTCTGGTTCGAGTACATGGGCGCCGAGGGAAACGCCCTCTTTCGCGAGGTCATTGCACCCGCGCAACTGCGGCTCCTGGAACTCGACGCGGGCGAGCGCGTGCTCGAGGTGGCCTGCGGCGGCGGCCAGTTCGCGCGAGCGATGGCGCGGCTCGGCGCGCACGTGGTCGCCTGCGACGTCGCGCCCACGTTCGTGCGACGCGCGCGCGCGCAGTCCGCTGGCGAAGGCATCTCGAACGCGGAGTTTCACGTCGCCGACGCAACGGACGAGCCGGCGCTCCTCGCGCTGGGCGGGCCGTTCGACGCCGCGGTCTGCGCGATGGCGATGATGGACCTGCCGGTCATCGAGCCGCTCCTGCGGGCCGTTTTCGCTTTGCTGAGGCCTGGCGGCCGCTTCGTCTTCACGGTCATGCACCCGGCGTTCTTCTCGACTCGCGCCCGCCAGGTGGAAGAGCAGTTCGACACCAACGGCGAGGTCTCGGTCGAGCGTGCGATCAAGGTCACCGCCTATCTCGACGTCCCCGTGGAGAAAGGCGCCGGGATCCCCGGTGAGCCGGAACCGCACTACTACTTCCACCGGCCGATCGCTCGCCTGCTCACGGCCTGCTTCGAAGCCGGGTTCGTTCTCGACGGCATGGAAGAACCCGCGTTTGCAGGCGGCCGTGACCCC
>JAKALX010000441.1 GCA_021823905.1 Chloroflexota bacterium
CAGCAGCGCGGACATGCCGAGCGGGTGCGTGGCGCCCGACGGCAACGACTGGGTCTCCCTTGCCAGGATCGCCCTCGCGTCCGGTCCCGGACAGCCCGGTGATACCCACGGTTGCATCGCCTGGGTCGACAGCGTGTCTGGTGAGAAAGGATTCCGGGTCACGCTGTCGTACGAGGGCGGCGAGCGCTTCGTGTACGAGGTGCCGGCAGACACCTACGAGGTGATCGTGCCCGAGCAGGACCGGCCACCGGCGGATCTGTCGGAAGCATTCCGGACACACCGAAAGGACTTCACGATCAGCGTCGTCGCCCTCTTCAACGGGCGGGAAGAGCTGATCGCGATGACCAGCGTGATCGTGCGATGAGCGCCGGCGTAGTTGTGTCGCCCGAGTCAAGAAGCCCGGCTGTGCCAGCGCCGAGTTCCTGGAGCGATGAGAATGAAACCAACTCGCACTTGCGCTGGGCGAAATCGGAATTCCTGGAGCGATGACGCTCCGTCATCCTTACCAGCGGGTAGGGCGCCGCACGCCGCGGCTCGGCGTCGATGGCCCTGTCTCCGTGACTGGTAGGCCCGCAACCGCACCTGCGAGCGTCTCGTTTCGGTTAGGGCTCCATTGCCGGGCGGGCCCGCGCGCATCCTCCCGCCTCAGCGAGTAGCATCCGCGCTGGGAGGGTCGGGACATGGTTGCGCCGCTCGTTGGACTGAAGGTGCTGGACATCTCCGAGCGGATCGCGGGCCCGTTCTGCGCGAAGCTCCTTGGCGATCTGGGGGCCGATGTCGTCAAGGTGGAGCCGCCAGACGGGGGCGATCGCTCACGCGCCCTTGGCCCGTTTCCCGGTGGCCACCCCGACCTCGAACGAAGCGCAGCGTTCTTCTACTTCAACACCAGCAAACGCGGCCTGACGCTCGACCTGTCGAGCGCGCAGGGGCGTGCGCAACTGCAGCGCCTGGTTCGCCGATATGACGTCGTCGTCGCGGGCGAGACCGAAGGCCAGCTCGCGGACCGTGGCATCGGCTTCGATCAGCTTCGCGCGTGGAACGAAAACGTCATCCTGACAACCGTGACCGGGTTCGGCTCGGACGGGCCGCGCGCCGGTTACGAGTGGTCGCACCTGATCGCGTGCGCCGTCGGGGGCTGGGCGCGGACGTGCGGCCTCGGCGATCGCGAACCGCTTCAGGCCGGTGGCGCTATCACCGAGACACTGGCGGGCGCCTTCGCAGCCGCGGCGACGCTGCTGGCCGTCCTCGTCCGCCACGCGCACGGGCATGGCGAGCACGTGGACGTGAGCGCGCAGCAGGCCACGCTTGCCGGGGCGATGTTTCCGTCGCTGATTTTCGAGTACACGGGTGAGCTGCCACCCCGGAATTCGCGCTACGCACCCGGGCCGTCGTTCATCTTGCCGACGCGCCAGGGCTACCTCGGCGTCAACGTGCTGACCGCTGCTCAGTGGACGCTGCTGTGCGAGTTCCTCGGGCGGCCGGACATCGCGACGAATCCCAGGTACGCCGGGCGCGAACGTATCCGCCTCGCCGACGAGATCAGCGAGGCCTTTGAGGCGGCGGTGCGCGACCGAACGGCCGAAGAGCTGTTTCACGAGGGCGAGGCGTGGCGCGTGCCCTTTGGCCTGGTGCCCACCATGGCCGAGATCCTTGAGCTCCCGCCGCACCGGGAACGAGGGTTCTTCGTCGACCTCCAACACCCCCGCGCCGGTACGGTCGCGGTACCCGGCGTGCCCTACCGGTCCACGGCGACCGCATCGCGGCCCTATCGCCCGCCGCTCCTGGGGGAGCACAACGACGAGGTGATGTGCCAGCTCGACCAGCCCGAGGACTCTGTCCGGCCGCGAGCTGTTTCCGCGCCGGGCGCGAACGTGCCGCCGCCGCTCGAAGGGCTGAAAATCATCGACCTCTCGATGTTCTTTTCCGGTCCCCTGGCAACGCAGATCGCGGGCGATGCGGGGGCCGACGTCATCAAGGTCGAGTCGGTGCAGCGTATCGACGGCTGGCGGGCGACCGTCGCGGACGTTGAGCGGCCCTGGGAGCGCTCGCCGAACTTCAACTGGGTGAACCGAAGCAAGCGCGGGATCACGCTCAACCTCGCGGACGCCAGGGGCGTCGAGGTTTTCAAGCGCCTCGTGGCTGACGCCGACGTGCTGATCGAGAATTACACGCCACGGGTGATGGCGAACTTCGGCCTGGAGTACCCGGCGCTGCGCGACCTCAACCCGCGGCTCATCATGATGTCGATGCCCGGGTTTGGGGCCGACGTTTCGTGGCGCGATTACGTGGCGTTCGGGATGTCCACTGAGCAAATGTCGGGAATCAGTCACCTCACCGGATACGCTGGCGGCCCGCCGATCTTCACCGGGATGAACGGTGGGGATCCGTTCGTCGGGGTGATCGCCGCGACGGCGCTGCTCTCGGCGCTTCACCATCGCGCTCAAACGGGCGAGGGTCAGCACATCGACCTGAGCCAGGTCGAAGCCTGCACGCTGTTCGTCGGCGACGCGATAACCGGGTGGACGCTGGCGGGGTTCGACCCGGGCCGAACGGGAAATGCGCACCCGGCGCGCGCTCCGTACGGAATCTACCCGTGCCGTGACGAAGGCTGGATCGCCATCGAGTGTCAGACCGATGCACAGTGGGCGACGCTGGCCGGATTGATCGGGCGTCCCGGGTGGTGCGCCGACGGGGCGCCGCTTGCGACGATGGCGGGGCGTCTCGGACAGCGGGCGGAGATCGACGCGGCGATCACGGAGTGGACCCGCTCGCGCCGGCACCTCGACCTGATGGATGAGCTCCAGGCGCTGGGCGTCCCTGCCGGCGCGGTGATGTCAGGGCCGGAGTTGCTCGACGACCCGCAGCTCGCGGCGCGTGGCGGGTTCATCGAGCAAGACCGGCCGGGCGTCGGCCTCAAGCACTATCCGAGCCAGCCATATCGCTTCCGGTTCGCAAACTCTCCCCCGGCGCGGCGCGCCCCGCTCCTCGGAGAGCATACGGCCGAAGTCCTCCGCGAGCGTCTTGGCCTCAGCGACGAGGCGCTCGCGGAGCTGGAGCGTGACGACGTGATCGGCGCCGTGCCGCTCGCCGCACGATAGGCGAGGCCCGCGAAGGAGACGAACAATGGCTCAAGCAGAGGTCCAGGTGGAATCGCTCAAGCGCGTGCTGATCAGCAACCGCGGCGAGATCGCCATACGCATCGCGAAGGCGGCGTCGGCTCTCGGCATGGAATCGGTGAGCGTCTACGCGCCCGCCGACGTGCTCTCACTCCACAGGCGCTTCACGAATCAGACGCTTGAGATCGGCGGACCTGGATCGAGCAAAGGCGGCCCCGTCAGTGCCTACCTGGATGCCGGGGCGCTGATCAGGGCGGCGAAGCTGAGCGGCAGCGATTGCGTCCATCCCGGCTACGGATTC
>JAKALX010000442.1 GCA_021823905.1 Chloroflexota bacterium
CGTCGCGAAGCGCGCTTCGAACTCCACCATGTTCTTCGGAAAATCCGTGAGCTCGTTCATGTCCCTACGGTCTCACGAGGCCCTGACACCACCCGTAGTGATCCCCTGATGCTTCCCGATACCCCCACCGGTACTGACTCGAAGGCGGGAACTCTCATTCATGAACTCAGTCACTTCTGGGCCGTCGCAAGCACAGCCGATGGCTGCAGCAACCCGACCGAATGTCGCGCACTTGCACAATCGGATCCGGGCGCTGCAATTGGGCAAGCAAACGCTTACGAGTACTATGCGGAGGGTAGTGTCGGTCGTGGGTTCATGATCAGGCCGGACGCGAACTCTACCTTGGCGGTGAATGCATATGGCGGCGCCCGCGAAGGCGCCTATTTGAAGCTGGTTAATAATTGCACTTCCTCGAATCCTGACTGTACGTTTAGTTTGCGTGATGGAATGATAGTGAGCGACAGAGATCCACAATTGGCAATTAACGCATGGGGAGGGGCATACTGGGGCACCTACTTAAGGCTCACTCAAAACTGCACTCCAGATAATGGTGACTGCAATTGGATTTATTCCAACGGCATGATCCTAAGCGCAAGCGATTTCGGTCTTAGTTTCAATGCTTATGGAGGATCCTTTCATGGCAACTATGTGATCCTCACCACTGCGTGTGACTATCCCCCTGGGGCCTGCGCGTGCAATAGCGGCAACGGGGACTGCACATGGACAGAGAATAATATGATGCTGAGGAGCAACACGAATCCAGACCTCCTGACATGCCCCGAGGGATCTCCCTCGTAGCGACGACGTGATCGCCGGACACGGGTGCGAACCCAAACCTGTCCGCTTTTTTCGGGGCCGGGCACGCTCCCGCCATGGCGGGAGCAACCAGGCAGCCAGACCTTTTTCCGGGTGAGGGCGCCCGCCCGGGCATCTCGGTCATCAACGAGCGCTGCATGCTGAGAACTCAGGACGGCCACCGCGTCGTGACCGTGTCCGGCATCGTTCTCGCGCACTACGCGATCGGCGACGCGCTCGCAGAGGCGAACACCATGGTGAGCCTCGTCGACCAGGGCTGGGCTGACCAGAAGGAGGTGGCGCGGGCGTTCGAGTGCGCTGCGCGTACGGTTCGCCGGCACCAGCGGCGCTTCGAGGAAGGCGGGCTGGCGGCGCTCGGGCGAAGCTCTGGGTACCCGCGCGGGCGATCTCGCCTTCGGCCTGCCAGGTCCCGGCACGTCGGCCGGCTCAAGGCAGCCGGGCATTCCAACAGAGAGATCGCCCGGCGCATCGGCGTCAGCGAAGTGGCGGTGCGCAAGCTGCTGCGCCGCATGGGCTGGGCACCCGTGAGGCCGGTGCAGGGCCAGCTGCCGCTCGCCCCAAGTGCGAACCCAAACCTGTCCGCTTCTGCCGGGCCGCTCGCTGCGACCGCCACCACGATGGCGGCGTCGGGTGCGAACCCAAACCTGTCCGCTTCTCCAGCGCCGGTGCCTGCGGTCCCGCCGCCAAGTGCGGACCCAAACCTGTCCGCCTCTACGACGTCGGCCGCTGACGACTTGCCGGTCACCTTCGACACAGACCCGGCCAACCGCAGCTTCGACCGCTTGCTGGCGTGCCTCGGGCTGCTGGACGACGCCGCACCTTGGTTCCGCGCGGGTAGCAGGGTGCCGCGCGCGGGCGTCCTGTTGGCGCTTCCGGCGCTCACCGACAGCGGCGTCTTCGAGGTCGCCCGCGACATCTACGGCAGCATCGGCCCGGCCTTCTACGGGCTACGCACCACGCTGGTGGCCGTCCTGCTGATGGCCCTGTTGCGCATCAAGCGCCCTGAGGCGCTCAAGGAACATCTGCCCGAAGACTTGGGACGCCTGCTCGGCCTCGACCGTGCCCCAGAGGTGAAGACGCTGCGCCGGAAGCTGACCCGGCTTGCAGAGCTGGGCCAGGCGGCCAGCTTCGGTCGGGCGCTCGCCCAACGGCGCGTCGCCTCGCGCGGCTCCGCGCTCGGCTTTCTCTACGTCGACGGCCACGTGCGCGTGTACCACGGCAAGCACGCCCTCCCGATGACCCACGTCGCCCGGATGCGCCTGGCCATGCCTGCGACTTCCGACTACTGGGTGAACGACGCCGCCGGGGACCCGCTCTTCGTCGTCACCGCCGAGGCGAATGCCGGCATGGTGAAGATGCTGCCCCTCGTCCTGGGCGAGGTCCGCACCCTGCTGCCCGAGCGCCGCGTCACCATCGTCTTCGACAGGGGCGGCTGGAGCCCGAAGCTGTTCGCTACCCTCGTCGCCGACGGCTTCGACATCCTCACCTACCGCAAGGGCCGCTTCCCCCGGGTCGCGCGGCGCTGCTTCCACATCCGCCGCGCGGTCATCGACGGCCACGAGCGGCTCTACACCCTCGCCGAGCACAAGGTCCGGTTTCTCGGCGGGAAGCTGTGCCTGCGCCAAGTGACGCAGCTCTCCGACGACGGGAAGCACCAGACACCCATCCTCACCTCGCGGACGGACCTCTCGCTCGTCGAGGTGGCCTTCCGAATGTTCGAGCGCTGGCGTCAGGAGAACTTCTTCAAGTACCTGCGCGAGGAGTACGCCCTCGACGCGCTCGTCGACTACCAGGTCGAGCCGGACGACCCCGACCGCGACGTCCCGAACCCGGCCCGAAAAGCCATCGACGAGAAGCTCGTCAAGGCGCGCGAGGAACTCGCCCGCGTGCGGGCGAAGTACGGGGTCGCTGCGTTCGCCAATCCCGAGGCGGTCCGGCGCACCATGCGAGGCTTCAAGAATGCGCACGCGTACATCGGCGACGACATCTGCGCGGCGATGCACCAGGTGGCGAAGCTCGAACAGCGCCGAGCGAAGATGCCGGCGCGAGTGCCCGTCGGCGAAGTCGTCGACGGCGCCGTCGTGAAGCTCGCCACCGAGCGCAAGCTGCTCACCAACCACTTCAAGATGCTCGCCTACCAGGCGGAGAGCGACCTCTTCCGCCTCATCGCCCCGCACTACAAGCGCGCCGAGCAGGAAGGCCGGACCCTCATCCAGTCGGCTCTCAACGGGTCGGCAAGCATCGACGTTACCGACACCGAGCTGCGCGTCACGCTCGCGCCGCTCAGCTCGGCGCACCGGACGCGCGCGATCGCCGCACTCTGCGACGAGATGAACCGCCGCGCCGTCGCGTTCCCCGGCACCAGGCTACGTCTCCGCTACGCCGTCGAGGCGGTCAGCTGACCGCGAAAGCGGACAAATTCGGATGGGGGTAGGTCAGGAGGTCTGGAATCCGGAATTAGCGTTCAACGCGTACGGCGGAGCACAGAATTACGCGGAGCTTCGTCTTGCGATCAATTGCAGCTCATCGAACGTCGACTGCCTTTGGAATTACAGGCACGGGCAGTTCGTTAGTGCGGCGAACGCAGGTCTCGCAATA
>JAKALX010000443.1 GCA_021823905.1 Chloroflexota bacterium
CGCGCCCGTCCGCGCCGGCTGTTGCAAGGGGACGAGATAGGCCGTGTCAGCCTTGCCGTCACTGTCGAGGTCGCCGGTGGCGCAGCGCACGTTCCACAGGCTTCGCAGCCTGGCGGGGCAGGGATCGACGGGAGAGGCCAGGATCTCGGACTCGAGGCCAGCGCGCGCGTCGTCCGCATCCTTGGGAGGGGCCGCGAGGACATCGCGGGTGGGCGTGGCCTGTGGTGCAGGCGTCGCGGTCTCCGTGGGAGGCGCGGCGCCTGCTGTCGCGGTCGTGACGGTGGCCGTGCCACGCGTGGCGCCGTTACATGCCATGGCGAGGCCAACCGCGACCAGCGCACCGAGCGCCACCGCTACTTTTTCACAAGGTAGTCTTCGGCCGCCCATCCCTCACCCAGCTTCGTCCTGACCTTCCACCACTGAAGGTCGTTCGCAGACTCGGGGCCACCGGTCACGGTGACCTCCTCGCCGTCGTTCAGGCAGACGATGGCGTCGTTGGCGCGGCCGGGCGCCGTCCGCACGTTCAAACAGTCTCCGGCGCCGGTCACAACGGCCACATCGCCGAATTGAAACTTGGTCGAGGTTCCGCTGCCGCGGGTCGGCGTAGGGCTCGCGGCGCTGGTTGCGGTCGCCTGAGCGCCGGCCGGGGACGTCGTTGCAGGCGACGCCGTTGCCGCTGGCGACACCTGAGGCGATGCCGCCGCGGGCGCGGGCGCCTGGGCCGAGTCGGAGCTGCCGAACAGCTGGTCCGCAGCCCAGATGACGCCGAAAGCGACGACGATCGCCAGCACCACGGCGGCCGGAACGTACCAGTAGGCGAGGAGCGGCGACCGCCCGTAGACCTTCGGCATTGGTTTCGGGCCATGCTCGCCTTCGGGCGGCACGTACCGGCGCGGCGGCGTTGGCGGACGAATTGGCCCGGGGTCGGGCGCGCGGCGTAGCTCGGCAGGCACGGGCGTTCCCCCAATCACCGGCCAGCCGTCGCCCGTGAGCGCGCGCGTTGCCGGTGACGGCAAGGGTGGCTCTGGTTCCGCGGCCGGCGGCTGCCTGCCGATCTCCGGCTGCGCCTGGGATGCGACGCGGGTTCCCTCGCCAGGGTGCGGCGCGGGGTCGCCGGGTGGCGCGCCGCCCGAGAACGCCTGGGCGGCAGGGACCGAGCGATGCGGGGAAGCAGTCGCGCAGCCGCTGTTCCTCACCCAGCAGCCGGGATGGTGCATGACCGCGCAACCCTCGCAGCGCAAGACGGCTTCGCCTTCGACGAAGGCGCGGTCGCAGAGGGGGCAGAAACGCTGTAGCTGAGCTGGCAAAAGTCCTATCCGGGGCGCATCTCAGTATCGAGTGGTTCTTGAGCATCATCAACTCTGACGTCTGCGCCGCGTGAATGGTTCCACGGCGACGGTCAAACGTGGAGCAACGCTTCGATCTCGCGACGAGCAGGGAGCGAGGCGGCAGCGCCCAGGCGAGTGGCAGCGAGCGCGCCGGCGGCGCTGGCGAAGCGAACGGCGGCCGCCAGCTCCATTCCCTCGCAGAGCGCGACCGCAAGCGCTCCGCAGAAGGCGTCGCCCGCGCCGACGCTGTCCACGGCGTCGACGATGAAGGGCGGAATGAACGCCTGGCCGTCCTGGGTCGCAAGCAGTGCGCCGGCAGCGCCGAGCGTGACCACGACGGCCGCCGGGCCCGCTGCCAGGAGTTCCAGCGCCTCGCGGCCATGATCGCCGTCGCAGCCAGGGGCGAGCGCGGCCGCCTCGACCTCGTTGGCGACGAGAACGGCCGGCATTCGCAGCAGCCCCGCTGGATGCGGCGCGATAGGCGCGGGATTAAGGAGCACGCGGACTCCCGCCTCGCGCGCGAGATGCATCGCCGTCTCGACGGCTTCCATGCCAACCTCGAACTGGACGAGGAGCATGTCAGCGGCGGCGATCACACCGCTCGCGGCGATGACGTCGGCCGCGCTCATCGCGAGATTCGCCTGTGGGACGGCGACGATCGCGTTCGAGCCGTCATCAAGCACCATCGGAATGGCAACGCCCGTGCTGTTGGCGCGGTCACGGGTCACGTGCGAGCAGTCCACGCCGTCCGCAGCGAGCGTGGCGACGATGCGCTCACCGAACTCGTCCTGGCCGACGCGGCCGATCATGGAAACGTGAGTGGCGCCAGCGCGCTTCGCCGCGAGCGCCTGGTTCCCGCCCTTGCCGCCGACGAACAGTTCGGCGCTCCGTCCGATCAGCGACTCGCCGGCAATGGGCAGCCGCGGTACGCGGACCACGAGATCCGCCATCAGGCTGCCAACGACCGCGATCCGCGCACTCATGACCGGGGAGCATAGCATCGCTGCTGTCATCAGGCGGGAGTGCCCGGTACGCTACGGTCATGCCAGTTCGTATTCTCGGGATCAACGGGAGCCTCCGGCCGCGCAGTTCGGCCGACCGCGCGCTCCGGTTCGCATTCAAGGCGCTCGAGGCGGAGGGCGCGCACTGCGAGCCGTTCGAAATCGGCTCGCTGCCGCTTCTCGACGGGCGTGCAGACGACCTGTACCCGGCCACCGTGGCCGCCTTCCGCGCCGCCTGCGAGGCCGCCGACGGCTTCGTCTTCACCGTGCCGTCGTACCACGGCGCGGCCCCCGGCGGGCTCAAGAACGCACTCGACTTCATCGACATTCCCCAGGCCGGGGGGAAGCCGTTTGCGGTTATCGGGATCGCGGCCGGGGACGCCGAGCCAGGAGTTACCGACATCACGCGCGTCATGCGGCACATCGGCGGGGTAGCCGGCGTGCCTGACGTGGTGATCTCCCGCGCCGGCGAACACTGGGGACCGGGCGCCGAGCCCTCGAACGCGAGCGTGAAGATCGCGATCGCCAAGGTGGCCGCCGACCTTGTCGCGCTCTGCGAGCTGCGGGTACAGGAGAAGCTCCCACAGCCATGAGCACACCGGGCAAAGGCTGGAAGGAACGCGCCACACAGCGGCCGCCCGGCCAGTTCTGTCCTGATTGCGGCGGCGCGCTGTTTTTCGACTACCGCGGCGGAGAACAGCCGCCCAGGTGCCCGAGTTGCGGCTATGTCCGCTACCGAAACCCCGCTGTCGGCGTTGCCGTGGTCGTGCGCGACGAGCGCGGGCGGGTGCTGATGGGCCGCAGGGCGAAGGGCGACTATGCCGGGCTCTGGTGCATCCCCTGCGGTTATGTGGAGTGGGACGAACATGTCCGCGAGGCGGCGCGGCGCGAGATGCGCGAGGAGACCGGGCTGGACGTGATCGTCGGCGAGGTCGTCGCGGTCCATTCGAATTTCCACAACCCGCGGCAGCACACGGTGGGCATCTGGTTCGCCGGCGCCGTGGTGGGTGGCCAGCTCCACCCGGCCGACGGCGAGTTCAGCGAGGTCGGGTACTTCGAACCGGGATGTCCGCCGTCGCTG
>JAKALX010000444.1 GCA_021823905.1 Chloroflexota bacterium
CAGGCATCGCATCGGGGCTCGCGCCATGCGGATGGCGCATCCCGTCCCCACGCAATCGAGATTGACTCCGCGCAGGTTGCGCACAGCGTCCTGCAGCGTGCTGGAGCCGTTCGCCTCGATCTCGGCCCGGGTCACGTACTGACCGCGCCCCTGCATCTTGCGCCGCTCGAAATCGACATAGCGACGCCCCAGCGACGCCGGCGCTTCCACCGCCACGGCGGGGAGCTCTTGTGCGGTCTCTCCGACGGTCGCCGGCGTCGAGTCGAGTTCGATGTCGCGCTCCATCCGCTCACCGTTGGCCAGCGCCACCGTGAGAATTGCCACCGGAAAGCCGGGCGCACGGATGGAAAAGCGGACGATTCCGGCGTGGAGGTTCGGGAACTGGTAATAGCCGAGCGAGTCGCTCGTGACTACGCGCCCGTCGCCCACGTTGACGATCTGGGTCCCCGGGATTGGCCCTTGGGTGGCGCGATTGACGACCGAGCCGAACATCCGGGCCGACCCTTTTTGGGCCTGGACGGCCGGGGCCACGAGGGAGAGGGCGACCGGGATCAGCGCGAGCAGCGGGCGGAGCCCCGCGGCCAGTGCACCCTGACGGAAGGCGCAGACGCGGCGATGACTGGGGGGATTGGAGCTCGGCACCGGAGCCTCCTGGGGGGAAACTTTGCCCGAACCTAATGTCGACTCGCCAGTTGGAACATCCCGGCAGCATTGCGCCCGGGACCCGGGGGCTGCATTTTGGCTCGTCCCATTCGGGCGTGGTACACCGGTCAGACCTTTCCGGTTCCTCATGAGCAGGCTCATGCGGACTGGGCGATCTCCGGTTCCTCGCTCCGTTCAGGGGCTCCCCAGCATTTCCCCCCCGCGGAGAGGACTCTCCTATGCAGCGAAGTTTGGTCCGGCGGTTCCTTGCAGTGGCAGGTGCCGCTGTCGCCCTCGCGATGGGCGCCACAGCGGCAGAGGCGCAGAATGCGGTGTTCACCGGCAAGGTCACCTCGATCGCCGGCCCGCTGGGCGGCGCGAGCGTGGGCATCCCAGAGTTGGGCGTCGGCGCCATTACTGGCGTGGACGGGCGTTATTCGTTCACGGTCGACGTCGGTCGCTCGAGCGGTCGCTCGGTGACGGTCGTCGTGCGCTATATCGGCTACAAGCCGAAGCGCATGGCGGTGACGCTCACCGCCGGACGGGTGGAGAAGGACTTCGAGCTCGAGCGCGACGTCCTCTCCCTCGAGCAGGTGGTGGTGACCGGCGTTTCCGATGCCACCTCGCAGACCAAGACCGCCTTCTCGGTCGCCGTTGTGGACAACAGCGCCATCAAGGATTCGCCGATGCCGTCGCCAATTGCCGCGCTGAGCGGCAAGATTGCCGGCGCCAGCGTCGTGACCACCAGCGGCCAGCCTGGCGATGCCCCTGCCATCCGACTGCGCGCTGCCACGTCGCTCACCGGCCGCCAAGACCCCCTGATCATTGTCGACGGCACGATCACGCGCCTCGGCCTCGCTGACATCAACGCCGAAGACATCGAGCGCGTCGAAGTCATCAAGGGCGCCGCCGCCAGCTCGCTCTACGGCTCCGACGCCGCCAACGGCGTCGTGCAGATCTTCACCAAGCGCGGCGCCAATCTGGCCGAGGGCCAGACCGTCGTGCAGGTTCGCAACGAGTACGGGCAAAGCAACCTCCCGAAGTTCATCGCCGGCAATCAGTCTCACAACTACGAGATCAATGCCGACGGGTCCTTCAAAAAGGACGCGCAGGGGAACCGCGTCACCAAGGCGGACCGAATCTCCGACAACCCGTATCCGGTCTACTACGACCAGATGGGCCAGGTTTTCCGGAGCGGCGAGTTCATGACCAACTACGCCTCGGTTGGCCAGCGTCGGGGGAATCTCAATTACAACGCCTCGTTCCAGAACACGAAGGAGACCGGCGTTCTCAACCTGCTGAGCGGCTTCAGTAGGCAGAATTTCCGCATCAATCTCGATCAGGCCCTGAATGACAAGCTCGACTACCAGGTCGGGGCGTTCTACGGGCGCTCCACGGCCGACCAGGCCGAGGGGTCGGCCGACATCTTCTTCGGCCTGCGTTTCCTCGAGCCGAATATCGACCTGACGGCAAAGAACAAGGATGGTTCGCCGTACAATGCGGCCATCAAGCAGCCGCCGCTGTCGGGCAACGTCTCCAATCCGCTGTACCGGTTGTACAACGCGAAGACGACGAACGGCCGCGACCGCTTCACCGGCACGTTCAAGCTCCGCTACCGCCCGGTGCTGTGGCTCACCGCCGAAGGCAACGTCAACTACGACCAGTCGGCTCGCAGCTACAAGGCCTTCCGACCGACCGGCTTCCTCAACTCGGCCGGCATCGGCGACAAAGGGTCGCTGTTCCAGCAGCTCGACAACAACCGCGCAATGAACATGGGGGCCACGCTCACCGCGCAGCGTCAGCTCTTCAGCTGGCTGGCCAACACCAGCAAGCTCGCGTGGGTCATGGAAGACCAGACCAACAACTTCGTTTCGGTCAACGCCTCGGCGCTGACGGTCCCGAAGGTTCCGGAGTTTTCGGCCGCCTCGCGCGACCCGAACAACCCAATCACGCCAGGGTCGGGGACAGAGATCATCCGTAACCAGAACGTCTTCGCCATCACGACGTTCGACGTCAAGGACCGCTACATCCTCGATGGGCTTGTCCGTCGCGACCAGTCGTCGCTCTTCGGCAAGGACCAGCGCTCGGCGAACTACTACCGTGTCTCCGGCGTGTGGCGCGTGAGTGAAGACTTCAAGATTCCCGGCATCGACGAGCTCAAGCTGCGCGCGTCGTACGGGACCGCCGGCCTGCGCCCCGTCTTTAACGCGCAGTACGAGGTGCTCTCCGTGTCGGGCGGCTCCCCGCAGAAGGTCACGTTAGGCAATCCGGACCTGAAGCCCGCGCTCTCCAAGGAGTTGGAGTACGGCTTCAACGTGAACTTCCTCCAGAACTTCACCTTCGAGTACAGCTACTCGGACAAGGTCACGAGCGACCAGATTCTGAATGTCCCGGTCAGCTCGGCGTCGGGATATCGCAACCAGTGGAAAAACGCCGGCGAGCTCTCGGGTTACACGCACGAAGCCTCTCTCGGCGCCGTCCTCATGTCCAAGAAGGACTTCTTCTGGCGCATGAACGTGGTTGGTGACCGCACCCGCCAGACCATCACCGACCTCAACGTCGCACCGTTCCTCGTCGGTCCCGATCCGAACGATGGGAACACCCGTATCTTCCGCATCGCCAAGGGGCAGAAGTTCGGCGTCATCTACGGGACGCGCTGGATCACCAGCGACCAGCAGCTGGCGACGACCCTCAAGTCGGGGCGCCTCACGGGGACGGCCGCCGACTACGTCAGGAACGAGGAAGGCTTATTCGTCCTCGAG
>JAKALX010000445.1 GCA_021823905.1 Chloroflexota bacterium
CGTACGGCATGAGCTGTTCGACGCACTGCTCGGGCGTGCCGACGACGGCGCGCTCGCGGATTGCCTCCACCGACACGCCACGCGAACGGCCGAGGGCGTCAAGCCGGCGGTCGACCGCGTCCTGGTCCTTGCCCACCGCGACCTGGACGACGAAGGACTTGCGGATGTCGCGTGGATCGCGGCCTACGGCTTTGCAGTGATCCGCGAGCACGTCGAGCTTGTGACGGTAGGCGTCGAGCGGCATGAAGAACGTGTTCCACCCGTCGGCATCCCGAGCGACCGCGCGAAGGGTGAGCTGCTCGCCGGCGCCGCCGACCCAGAGCGGGATGTGCGGTTGCTGCAACGGCTTCGGCTCGCAGAGCGCGTTCGTGAGCTGGTAATAGCGCCCCTCGAACGTCGTCCGATGTTCGGTCCAGAGGCTTTTGAGGATCGGGAGCGACTCACCGAGCATGCGGATGCGGCGGCCGATCGGCGGGAGCGGGATGCCGTACTCCTCGTGCTCCATGTCCCACCAGCCCGCGCCAACGCCGAGCTCGAGCCGGCCGTTCGACACGTGGTCGATGGTCGTGGCGATGTTCGCGAGCAGCGCCGGGTGGCGGTAGGTGTTCCCGATCACCAGGACGCCGCAGCGGATTTTGGTCGTCTGGGCGGCCATCGCCGAGAGGAGGGTCAATCCCTCGAAGCAGGGGCCCTCCGGGTCCGACTGGATCGGGATGAAGTGGTCGAAGACCGAGGCCCAGTCGAAGCCGAGGTCTTCCGCCGCTTTCCAGAGCGCGGCGTAGTCAGCGTAGGTAGTGTGCTGCGGGCCGGAGTGGATTCCGAAACGAATCGTGTCGCCGAAGATCTTCGCCATCTGATCCCTACCTTGCGCCCGCTGCCGCGGCTCGCAGCCGCTCCTGCAGCGTCGCAGCCGTCACCACGCCGTTCTCCATGAAATCGGCCACCACCTCGGCGAATTCGTCGGGCACGTCGCTGGGCACGCCGTGGCCGACCCGGCTGAAGACGTGCAGGGTCGCGTTCGGCAGGCGCTGGAAGTCTTTCAGGTTGGAAGGCAGGAGGCCGTCGGAGGCGCCGGCGATCATGAGTGTCGGCGTCTTGATCTCGGATAGCCGGTCGCCGCGGCGCGAGTCAACGAGTTCTTGCCACGATTGCTCGAAGTGCCCGTCGGAGACGGAGAGCGCCCGATCGACGCTAAGGGCGATGCGCTCGGCGTTCGGCTCGCGCGCCGCCATGATCGTCCGTTCGCGGATCATCACGTCGCGGGCGCGTTCACGGCATTGGCGGCGCGAGCGCTCGAACAGCTCGGGCGGCTGCTGCACGCCGTCCGCGGGCGCCGGGGCGACCAGGATCAGCTTGTTCAGACGGGCGGCATGGTTGATGCCGAGTTCCATGCCGATGACGCCGCCCATGCTGTGGCCGCAATAGGTGAAGGTGTCCAGGCCCAGGAAGTCCGCCATGCTGGCGACGTCGCGGGCGTACTGGGCGATGCTGTAGCCGCTTTCGGGATGACCGCTGTCGCCCGCTCCCCGGCAGTCCATCACGATGCAGCGGTAGCGGTCGCGCAGGCGGGGCGTGATGAGGTCCCACCAGGCGTCATGAGCGCCGGTGTAGCCGTGGTGGAAGATGATCGGCTCGCCCTGGCCGTCCTGGTTGTAGAAAAGTTCGGCGCCGTTGATGTTCGCGTGCGGCATTGGTTCCTCCCGTGCAGTGTGGTCGAGATTCTAGCGGAACTGGCCCTGACGTGTGCGTCAAGGTTAGCGGCCCTGCACCCCCTCGATGACGAGCGCGCCGCACCGCACGAGCGCATCGATGTCCTCTGCGCGGCCGATCTCGCGGAGCACGCTGGCGGCGTCGCTCCCAGGCGCGGGGGTCGGGCGGCCGGGTTGCATGGGCGTCGTGGAGAAGCGGGCACTCGGCCCGATGTGCGTCACCAGGCCGGCCGGCTCGTGGTCGCGCGTGAGGCTGAGCCCGTGGGCTTGCACCCAGGGGTCGGCAATGATCTCCTCGACGGTCGTGGCGCGATGGGCGCCGAACCCGGCGGATGCGAGCCGGGCGCACCACTCGTCGCAGCTCTCCTTCGCGAATTGCTCTTCGAGGAAATGCTCGAGACCTCCCGCCGGCGCCCCCTGGAGGCCGGGAACAGCGCCGATCCGGGCGGACTGACGTTCGGTTAGCGCGAGGAAGAACCAGCCGTCACTGGCCTGGTAGAGGCGGTTCATCGCGCCCGAGCCGAGGCAGTCCTGGCCGCGCGGCTCGTCCCAGGTTTTGCCTTCATAGTCGTTGAAGAAGACGGATTGGAGCGTGCAGGCGGTCCGCGCCAGCGCTGTCTGGACGTGCTGGCCCTGGCCGGTCTTGCGGCGGTGTAGGAGAGCGAGAGCGACGGCATAAGCGCCCATGAAGCCGGTGCCGTAGTCGTTCACCGGGAACGGCTGGAGAACGGGCGGGCCGTCGCCGCCGTAGCGCTTCTGCATGCCGGTCGCGGCCTGGGCGAGCTGCTCCCAGCCGGGGCGTTTGGCCCACGGGCCGCTGCCGCCATAGGCGTTGAGCGAGGCGTAGACGATGTCCGGCCGCCGCTTGCGAACCGACTCGTAGTCGATCCCGAGCTTCTCGATGCTGCCCTGGCGGTAGTTCTGGACGATGACGTCGGCCTGGCCGGCAAGCGCCCAGAAAACTTCCTGGGCTTCGGGCTTGTTCAGGTCGAGGAGGATGCTGCGCTTGCCGCGGTTGACGTCGAGATGGAACGCGATGCCGCCTTCCCGGGCGGGATTGTCGATCTTGATGACGTCGGCGCCGAACTCGGCGAGCGTCCGCCCGCACGTTGGCCCGGCGAGGATGATGCAGAGGTCGAGCACCCTGACGCCGTGCAGAGCGGCGAGGACTTCGCGGGGCGCCGCGGCGGTTCGCGTCGCCGATGCTGGCGACGAGAGGGATGTGAGGATTCGGTCGCGGTCGGCGCCTGGCAGCGGCGCGGGCGAGCGAATGGCGCCGGGCGTCGCCGATAACTGCGCCTGGATGCCCGGCTGGCGCATGGGACCGAGGTTCGGGTCGTCGAGTTGGACCACCATCCCGGATTCGCGCGCGTGGGGGTGCTCCATCCACTCGGCGGTGTTGCGACACACCGCGCACGGCGTGCCGGCGGCGTTGACGAGGTCCTCCCACTCCTGGGCGGTCTTCGTCTTGAAGAGAGCGATCATCCGCGCCAGCAGTTCCTTTGCGAACTCAGGGTCGGTCATCGCGCGCTGGCGGTCGGCGAATCCCTCTTCGCGCCATGAACTGGCTCCTGCCACATCCAGGAACTGGTTGACGAAGCGGGAGTTGGCGGCATGGAACTGGACCCAGCGGCCGTCCTTGCATTCGTACTGGCGAACCCAGGCGACGCCACCGCCACCCAGCGGCGAGGTCG
>JAKALX010000446.1 GCA_021823905.1 Chloroflexota bacterium
CGTGGCGGAGACGGCACGTCTCTGAGGCCTGCCGGCCTCTACGGACTTGGCAAGATTCCGCTTCAGATTGTCAGCGCCCTTGGTAGACGTGGTGACCACAACTGGGACGGGAGAGCCTTCCCAGTCTGGGAGCGCCGCATCCATTCCAGCATCATCCCCCCCGATGACCGCGACAACACCGGGGTAGTCCTTGCCCACCAGCGAGGCCACTGTGCGTTCGAAGACATCGTGGTCCACGGCCGCCGCCAAACCGTTGAGAATCTCCCGATAGAGTGGATCCCGCAGCATTCCTACATCTTGCTCCTCACGGGCGTCGTGCGCGCAGGTTGACGCGAAAGCCACACGGCTAGTCGGCCTGCAGTCTCCGAGCCGCTCCAGCGCGTCCGCACTTACTTGATCCACCCCGGCCGGCCGCCCATCTGAGCCTGGCTCAACAGAGACTCCTTGTCGCTGAGCGTCGGCCGCACCCGTATTCGTTTGCTCACCACGCCTCGCGGATCACCTGGAGCGCCGCGAGCGCGAGCACCATCGCCACGTATGCCCAGCCTGCCAGCCGTAGGCGCCGCAGCACCTCCTTCGCGCGCTGCGACCGGAAGAAGTACGAGGCCACGAACAGCGACACGAACGAGAGCACCGCGACTTCGATCAGGAATAGTTTCACCAGCGGCTGCCGCCCCTCGATCCCGCGCCTCTAGGCATCGCCGGCCACGCTGCGGCTCGTGAACTTCCATCCGTCGCTCGTCTTCACCAGCGCGTCGCTATAGATCGCGGTGGTCAGGATGGACGCCGGTCCCTCGGCATTCAGGCGCAGGAGCATCAGGTAGCAACTGCCCGTCGCGCCACCGCCAGAAGCGGTAATCACCAGGTTGTTCGTCCAGTGCCGTGCCTTCAGTCGCTGCGCGAAGGCGGTCGCGAACCCCGCGAGCTGCTCGCGTCCCGCGAAATTGCCGCTGGCGGAGCTGAACGTCCCCTCGGGCGTGAAGCAGGCGGCCCAGGCGTCACCCTTTCCGGAATCGATCGCGTGGTTGTACTGGGCGTAGAGCTGCTGGATCGCGAGCTGATCTTCGACGGAAAGTGCCGGCATCCTGCCTCCCCCGTGTAACCGAGTTCTGGCCACCAAGCATAGCCGCTGGCCTGCCATCGCGCCGTGACAAGGCGCGTTTCCTTCGTAAACCGGCGCGTGGCGTACGATAGGAGAACACTTTCGAGACACGTCTCGTCCCCCCAGGAACGATCCCATGCGTTTGCGCCTTTCCGCGATCCTCGCACTCGGCCTGTTGGTGGTGCTGGCCACAGCCGCCTGCAAGAGTGATCGAAGCTACGCCAACAAGCCCGACGACGGCTACGACCTGGCCGCCATGAGCCTTTCGGCTGCCGACCTCCCCGCCGGCTTCGACGACGCCAGGCTGCCCGACCACGTCTTCGACAACCAGCAGTGGGCCGACGTGCTCGGCGCCCCCGACCCGCAGGCGAAGCAGGCGCAGCTCGACGCCCAGGGCCGGATCAAAGCCTACGTCTCCGTTTTCCAGGCGCAGAAGCTGGGCCGTATCCTCTCGATCACCTCCATCTCGACGCTCTACAAGGACGTGAAGGCCGCCACGGATGCCGAGAAGCAGTACGCCTGTGGTGTCCCGGTCGACGACACGACGCCCCTCGACCCGTTTGCCGTGCCACCACTCGGGGACCATTCGACAGGATTCGTCTCAACACAAGATCGTGGCAACGGCCAGGCCTTCAGCGACACGAACCTCTGCTTCCGCACCGGCCGTATCGTTCACGTCGTCCAACAGACGACCATCCCCGGCGTCGAAGACCTGGCGCTCAACGTCCGCCTCGCCAACATCATGCTCAAGCACGTGAACGACACGTTCGACGGCAAGCGAATGCCCGAACCCACAAGCACAGGCACGCCCGACGCTGGCGGCCTCGTGCCGTTGACTCCGAGCGCGAACGGCACGGCCACCGGCCAGGCGACACCGAAGGCAACGGTCCCGGCGACCGCGACGAAGTAGGTCAGTCAGGCCTCGCGCGGAGGGCATAGAGCGCCCGGCCCTTCGCGCAGAGCCGTCCCTGGGCGTCGCGGATTTCCGCCTCGGCGACAACAATCTGCCGTCCCTTGCGCAGGACGCTGGCTTCGGCCACAACCAGCTCGCCGAGGGCAGGCCGCAGGTAGGTTAGGTTGAGATCCGCGGTCCCTGCTGGCTGGTCGCCCGGTTCGAGCATCGCGAACACCGCTTCCACCACCACGGTGTCGGCCAGGAAGGCGAGCAGACCGCCCTGCACGCTGCCGCCGATACCGCCCGCCTCGGCGCTCGCGCCCTGGCCGCCCGTCAGCCGGTTGGTCGCCATCGCGATGCGCGCGAACCCTGGCCGCACCTCATCCAGCGACATCCCGAACATGCGGTGCAACTCGGACTCGGCGAAGCGGCGCTGTCGGTCGGGAGGCGCGGTCATCGCCGCGATTGTGGACGTCCGTGCCGTTGCCGTCGAACCAGTCAGTCGTCGAGGCCCGCGAACAGCTCGGCGAGCCTGAATTCCAGTCCGGGCAGTGACTCGAGGGTCACGACCGCGGGCTCCTCGAACACCAGATGACGTCCGCCCTCGAAAACCTCGAGCGCGGCGTTCTGCGGGTCCACGAGTACGGCAGCATCCACGCCGTGCGTAACGTAGTAGTGGCACTTCTCGCGCTGCGAGCCCATCGACTCATCCGGCGAGCGAATTTCGATCGCCAGCGTTGGAGGGGTCATCGCGCGGCGGCCGCGGGGCTGGCGCGAGGCTGCGTAGTACGCCAGGTCCGGTAGCAGGAATCGCCGGTCCGCGTCGTCGTCAAACTCAACTCGGCCCTCGGCGCCTGAATCGCCGCCGTGGATCCGTTCGTAGTCGACAAGCGGTACCAGCAGCCTGCCCGTCAGGATGAAGTGCTCCCATGCGGGCACCGCCTTCGCTCTTGCCTCTCCGCCGACGTACTCCAGGTACGGCTTGCACTCCGGCAGCGCCAGGTAGTCCTCGACGGAGAGCCGCTGCGTCAACGTCATGCCGCGAGTTTACCACTCGCGCCCCGGGCGGCTTCGCTCAGCTGCTCATCCGCCGCGTGATCTCGTACATCAGCTCGCAGCCCATGTTCAGGTTCTCAATCGTCAGGAATTCGTCGTTCCCGTGGAATCCGCGGCGCTCTTCCGTGCTCAGCAGGCACGGGATGAAGCCATATGCCGGGATGCCCTTCGCCCGCAGGAAGCGGTTGTCCGTCCCGCCCACCGTCATTCCCGGCACTACGATCGCATCCTCCATCGCTTCCTTCACCACGGCGTTGATCGTGCGAAACAGCTCCGTATCCCAGGCCACGGCGACTGGCTCGCCCTGGTCCGGCGAATACAGCTCGACGTTCACGTGGTCGTCGCCGATA
>JAKALX010000037.1 GCA_021823905.1 Chloroflexota bacterium
GGCGTCTGGATCGACCGGCTGGCCGTGGCGCCGAAGGAACCGCAGGTACGCCCGGATCGCGTCCGGTGTCGCGGCAAGTGCCTCGTCGGTCGTCGCCCCGGTCGCCACGCAGCCCAGCAGGTCGAAAACGTGAACCATTGTCTTCCGCCGCTTCGGCCCAGATTCGAGCGAGAGATCGTAGGTGGTCATGGAAACGGAGTCCTCACGTCGGCTGACACCATCACGGAGGAACGAGATGGTACGATATCGGTCATGACGCAGGTAGTGCGCGTGCAACGCCACCTGGACTCCGACACCGTGCACCTTCCCGAAGCGCACGGCCTCATCGGACGCGACGTTGAGATCGTGATCCGCGAAGTCGAGGGCGAGACACAGCGCGGAGAGCCCTCCCCGCTGCGCGGCTCCGTCTTGCGATACGACGAGCCGTTCGAGCCCGTGGCCGAGGACGACTGGGAAGCCCTGGGGTGATTCTTCTCGACACGCACATCTGGGGCTGGTGGGTTGGCCCGCCTCGGAACGGTTGCAGCCAGAACGTGCCCTCCGCCTACGTCCGCGCGTCCAGCCACGCTGTGACGTCCGCGATCACCTCGCCCCGCTCCGGCTCGTTCAGGATCTCGTGGTACAGGCCGGGATACAGCTTGAGCGTCTTGTCTTTCGAGGCCGCGCGTTCCATCAGGATCTCGCTGCCGTGGTACGGGACGAGCAGGTCGCCGGTCCCATGCATGATCAGCAGCGGGAGGGCGATCTCCCCCATCCGTGCCTGCACCCGTTCGTACGCCGCCCGCGAGGCCTCCATCGCTTTCGGGTTGCGGACGCCCCGGTAGACCAGCGGGTCGTTCTCGTAAGCGGCGACGACCGCCGGGTCGCGGGAGATCGCGCTGGCCGGCAGTGGCGCGGGCGGCTGCGCCGGCGTCGGCTGCGGCCGCGGCCCGAGCATCGCGGCGCCGCTCAGAAGCAGCCCGTCCAGCCGGTGGTCCCGAGCGATCACGTAGCTCGTCACCACGCCGCCGCCCATGCTGTGACCGAGCAGGAACAGCTTCGTCCCCGGGTTTCGCCGACGGACCCGGTCGAGGAAGCCGTCGAGGTCGTCCAGGTAGTCGTCGTAGTAGTCAACAGCTACCCGCTCGCCCGAGGAGCGCCCGTGCCCGCGAAGGTCGAGCGCTTCGACCACGTAACCGCGCGCGTTGAGGTCTGCCGCGACCTGGGCGTAGCGCGCGCTGTGCTCGGCGTAGCCATGACAGATGGCGAGGACAGCGCGCGACTCACCCGCCGGCCGCCACCACTGCTCGAAGATCGTCGCGCCGTTGGTCGATTCGAAGGTGTCGGAGCCGGTCGGGGCAGTCATGGGGTCACCTCAGTCGTTCGCCCGGGCCTCGCCATGTTCGAGCCGATCAGCGATGACCCTCAGCGCGAGAGCCTCGACCTTCGCGACTGCCTCTTGCCGAGTCGAGCCATAGACCATGACGCCAGGGAGCTCGACTATTTCGGCGATCCAGCGGCCGTCGGTTTCAGGCTCGGTCTCGATTGTCAGTCGCACGCGGCCATTCTAGCATTCGGCGCCGCTCCACCCGCAGTGCCCGGCGCGCTAGAATGGTGCGCATGGAAGCAGGTCGCCGCGTTGTTTCCGATCCGCGAGTGCTCGCCGGAAAGCCGCACCTCGAGGGGACGCGCATCTCGGTCGAACTCATCCTCGAAGAACTGGCCAGCGGTCATGAAGCCGCGGAGATCGTCTCCTGGTTTCCCCAGCTCACGGAAGCAGACATCAGGTCGGCGCTCGCGTTCGCGGCGCAGGCCCTCCACTCCGAGGCTGTCTATCCGGTTGCCGGCGCGGGCTAATGCGGTTCGTTCTCGATGAGTGCGTTCCCCCGCAGGTGGGACAGCGCCTCCGCGATGAAGGCCACCATCTCGCCGAAGCTCGTCAGGATCAGGCCGCACGCCCTCCGGTAGCCGCTCCTCACGCGGTGCTGTAACATGAGTCAACGGGCCTCCCACCTATGGGGGGCCCGGAGTGTGTCCACCATGCCTATCGTCGTCGTTGTCGGCGGGCAGTGGGGCGACGAGGGCAAGGGCCGCATCGTCGATCTCCTCGCCCGAAAAGCCCGTGTCGTCGCTCGCTACTCCGCCGGCAACAATGCCGGCCATACGATCGTGAACGACCAGGGAGAATTCAAACTCCACGTCGTGCCCGCGGGCATCCTCTACCCGGACAAAACCTGTGTCATTGGCAACGGCGTCGCCGTCGATCCCGAGGTCCTCCTCGGCGAGATCGACGGCCTCCAGTCCAAAGGCGTCGACACCAGCCGTCTCGTCCTCAGCGATCGCGCCCAGGTCATCATGCCCTGGCACTGCGAACTCGACCGGCTGGACGAGCTGGCACGGGGCGACAAGGCGATCGGCACGACGGGCAAGGGCGTGGGCCCGTGCTTCGTCGACAAGGTCGCCCGGCGCGGGATCCGGGTCGCGGACCTGCTCCGAGCCGAGGATCTCCAACCGCGGGTTGAAGCGGCCCTGGCGTATCACAACAAGGTGATCACGGCCGTCTACGGCGGCGAACCATTGGACGCCGACCGCTGCTGCGCTGCCTACCTCGAGTTCGGCAAGCGGTTGGCCCCGTTCGTCGGCGACGTCCAGGACATCGTCCTCACCGCCCATCGCCGGGGCGACTATGTCCTCCTCGAAGGCGCGCAGGGCTCGCTGCTCGACCTGGACCACGGCACGTACCCATATGTCACCTCCAGCGTGCCCAGCTCGTCGTCGAGCGGCGCCGGGCTTGGTGTCGGCATCGGCCCGACCGATATCCAGCGCGTGGTTGGCGTCTTCAAGAGCTACTGCACGCGCGTCGGCAACGGACCTTTCCCGACGGAACTGTTCGATGACACGGCGACGATGCTCCGCGACCACGGCAAGGAGGACGGCCGGGGCGAGTACGGCACGACCACCGGGCGGCCCCGCCGCATCGGCTGGCTCGATGCCGTCGCCGCGCGCTACAGCGTCCGCTTCAACGGCCTCTCCGCGGTCGCCCTTACCCGTCTCGACGTGCTGGACAACGTGCCGACCATCAAGATCTGCACTGCCTACGATCTTGATGGCGAAACGGTCGAAACGCTGCCGGCCCGCCAATCCGTTTTGGAACGCGTCAAGCCCATCTACGAAGAGCTCCCCGGCTGGCAGACGCAGACGACCGAGGTGCGCAACTTCGACGACCTGCCAAGGCAGGCGCAGGCGTTCATCCGGCGGGTGGAGCAGTTAATAGAGTGCCCGGTCGACGTCATTTCGGTGGGGCCGTCGCGCGAGCAGGCAATCATCGTCAACCCGATCTTCTGAGCCGGCCCAAAGGCGACTGGCGCGAATTGCCGCGCTGAGCGCCCGGGCGCCTTCGTTCACGCTCGGGCTGTGGCAGTCCAGGGCATCCGGCATAATGCCCTGGACGCTTCCGTGAACTCGCCTTCCGGCCCGCCGCTCGTCCTCGTCGGGGGAACCTTCGACCCGCCTCACCTCGGGCACCTGGTGCTGGCCGAGTGCGCGCGGGTCCAGTTCGGCGCTCCATTCGCCGTGTTTCTTCCCGCGGGGGATCCGTGGCGGAAGACCGGCTCCGCTACCAGCCGGCCGGCGAGTGGCCGGACCGTCTCGGCGGCGGGCCATCGCCTCGAATTGACTCGGCTGGCCACGTGCGACAACACGCGTTTCCGCGTCGACGACCGCGAAGTGCGCCGCCACGGCCCGAGCTACATCGTCGACACGCTCGAAGAGCTTCACCGCGAGGGCCAGGGAAACCTGGTTTTCGTCATCGGATCCGATGCCCTGGAGGATCTGCCAAACTGGAAAGCGCCCGATCGCATCCGCGAGCTCGCGACGCTTGCCGTGGCCCGCAAATCGCCCGGCACACAGCTCGCAGTGCATGACTCGCAGATCGCGATCGTCGACATGCCGTTCATCGGCATTTCGTCCACGGAGATCCGCGCGCGGGTTGCGGCGGGCCGGCCGATCCGCTACCTGGTCCCGGCGGCGGTCGAAGCCTACATCGCCGAGCACTCGCTCTACCGTTCGCCGGCTGACTGAAGAAGCCGGGCGACCGTGGGGCGACGGCCCATGAACAGGGCCCGATCGTCACGGAATCGACGCCCGCGCCCCGCGACGCCCCGCCAGTGCCCACGAGCCACGTTGTCCGGGCTGCCGGCGGCCTGCACGGAGGGCGATTACGGGCGCTCCCACTTCGGTCTCCGCCCGGTGGCAACTCTCGGCGGCCGCACGCCCGACGCGGCCCGCAGGCACAGCGCGAGGCTCGCCACGTAGTCGTCGTGTTGGCCCGGCGGCGCGAACCAGCGGAGGCTCCCGGCGTCGCCGGTGGCCGAACGGCAGGCGCGCAGCTCGGCCAGGCATTGCGCGAAATCCGCCGAACCGTCGTCGGCGAAGAGCGTCAGCCGGCCCGTGTTTGCTGCCGCGAGGAGGTCGTAGCCCAGAGCGGACTTGGTCGCGGCGCTGAACGTCACGGCTTCCAACCGGGGTCCGAGCCCGGCCGCCAGCCCGGCGCAGAGCGGGGCGCCCATGCCCGTCGCGTCGGCGCAGACGCGCTCGGCGCGCCAGCGCTTCACCTCAGCCGCGACCTCGTCCGCCATCTTTCCGAACGGCGCCGAATGCCACGACCGCAACGCCACCACCTGGCAGACGCCGCCGGCGGCACGCGCGATCGTGAGCACCGTCGCGTCCGCTCGATCGCCCTCGCCGGCGAAGTCCAGGCCGGCGACGTACCGCTCGCCCGGTGACGGCGCGGACAGGCCGGGGTGGCCGCCGCGGATCGCCTCGATCTGCGCTTCGCTGAACAGCGACCCGGCCCCGCGCGCAGGCGTTAGCTCGTACTGCGTGAGGAACAGTGGATGGTTCGGCCCCAGGCGCGCACGCTCGCCGCGAACGTAGGCGCCATAGGCGGGGACGCTGGCGGCCACCTCCCGCCAGCTCACCTGGTGATGGCGAGGGCGGAAATCCGTATACGGGTCCCCCGCTCGCGCCGCGTCGAGCTCACGGTTGCGCGCGCACTCGCGCTCCAGGAGCGTGTGACCATCCCAGGCCGTGCCGAACAGCACGGTGGGCGCTCCCGTCGAAGCGGCCATCGGCCGGAACTGCCGGTCGAACCAGTCCGCATCGACGTCCTGCGCCTCGTCCGCCACCAGCAACAGCGACGCCGTGTGGCCCGCGACGTTCGCCTCCGGCGAGGCGCTCAGGAAGACGGCGCTCGCGCGGCCCACCCGGATCAGCGCTTCGCGCGTCTCCATCGCAACTCCCTCTGGAAGAAGGTGCGCGAGCCGGGTCAGCGCGCGGCGCGTGCGCTCCAGGCTGATCGCGGCCTGGGGATAATAGGTGGGCGCGCAGACGATCACCGTGCCGCCCCGGGCGGCGTTGCCCAGGAGTGTTGCCACGACCAACGCCGCCGCCACCTCGTTCTTCCCCGACTGGCGAGGGAAGAGCACGGTGAACGTGGCCCCGCGCTCACCCAGGCCGCCAAGCAGCGACCGCAGCACGCGTGCCTGGTAACCGCGAAGAGCGGGCGAGCGACCGGCGCTGTGAATCATGCACCTATCGTTTCGCAGCCGCGACGTGCGCCAAATGCGCCAACGGCACTGCATCGCCCACCTATTAATGCCGACTATCTGGAGAGACACTGATTAACCCGGGTGCATTTGATGTCGTGGAACAATCCTGGAGCCGCGGACGAAGAGCGATCGGCTCTTCCGGCGGCATCGCCGAGTGCCCCCGCTCAACTGACTGACGCCAGCTTCCGCACCATCGTCGAGTCATCCCCGGTGGGAACGTTCCTCGCCCGCGCCGATGGCAGTTGCACCTACGCCAACGCAACCTTCTGTCAGATCGCCGGGCGGCCCTCGGACCAGCTCCTTGGCCATGGCTGGCTCGATGCGCTCCACCCGGATGATCGCGCCGGCGCCCTCGAACTCTGGGCAGCCGCCGCTGCTGCTTCGACCTCGGCCCGACGCCAGTTCCGGATCGTCCGTCCCGACGGTTGGACGGCTGTGGTCCTGGTCAACGTCGCTCCCGTTGGCGACGGGTCCGACACGTGTGTCGGAACCCTGGAGGACGTGACCGAGCGGATCACCTTCGAGAAGCTTGCTCGCGATTCGGAGGCGCGCTTCCGCAACCTGTTCGAGAGCGTGGCCGACGCGATCGTGGTGGAGGGGACTGATCGCAAGATCCGGATGGTCAATCGGGCGGCCGAAACAATGTTCGGCCGGTCCCGGACCGACATGGTCGGCCATTCCGCGTCGGTGCTGTACGCGAGCCAGACGACGTACTCGCAGGTTGGCCGGATGATCGCCGTGTGGGACGGCGAAGACGTGCTCCTGCTCGAGACCCGCTTTCGGGCTGCCGACGGGTCGGAGTTCCCGGGCGAATTCCGCCTCTGCGCATTCAACGACGACGACCGTGCGACGGTTGGCTATATCGCCGTGGTCCGTGACATCACGGAACGCCAGGCGGCGGAGGAGGCGCTGCGGCGCAGCGAAAGCTTCGCCAACGCGATCTTCGACTACGCCCCCGTCGGAATCGAGGTGTTCGACTCGACTGGCGCCTCGATTCGCTTGAACGACGCGCAACGCGCGCTGATGCGGCTCTGCGGCCCCGTGCCGGCGGCCAACCCGTCTTACCTCTTCGAGCAGGGCGGTCCCCAGGTTCGCGAGCTCTTCCGCCGGGCGCTCGACGGCGAGGCGGTGGAGCAGGCGGCCGTCCCTGTCGATCCTGGCGACGGGTCCGGCGCACGCGTCCTCGACCTCGTGCTGTTCCCGGTCGGCGTCGGCGAAGGCGTACACGGCGTCGTTTCGTTCACGCGTGACATCACCGAGCGCCAGCAAGCCGAAGACCGCGCTGCCCGCCTGGCGGCGATCGTCGAGTCGACCCACGACGCGATTATCGGGATCGAGTTCGACGGCACGATCACGAGCTGGAACGGGGGCGCCCAGCGGCTTTACGGCTACACCGCGGCCGAGATGATTGGTGAGAGCATCTTGCGCAACGTTCCCGAATCGGGCCTGGGCGAGGCGCGGGAGGCGCTCGAGCGAATGCGCCGGGGCGAGCCGGTGCCAGCGTTCGAGGCACGGCGGATCATCAAGGACGGCCGCCAGATCGACGTGAACATCTCGGTGTCTCCCATCCTCGACGCCTCCGGGGAGGCTGTCGGCATCTCCGTCATCCAGGCGGACATCACCAGCCGCAAGCAGTGGGAGGACGCGCTGCGCGAGAGCGAGGAGCGGTACCGGACGACGTTTGAGTCGCTTCACGACGTGTTCTACCGCACGGACGCTGCGGGCCACTTCACGATGATGAGCCCGTCGTCGCGGGCTCTGCTGGGATTTGAGCCGGAAGAGCTGGTGGGAATGCACTCGCGAGTGCTCCACCTTGATGCACAGTTGCTCGAGGCGCTGGTCGCGCGCATTGCGATGGGCGGGGTTGTCAACGACTTTGAAGCCAACCTGCGCCGGAAAGACGGGACGTTCGTCCCGGTTTCGCTCAACGCCAAGCTTGTCTTCGACGCGAGCGGGGCGATCGCCGGGGTCCAGGGGACGGCGCGAGATATCACCGAGCGGAAGCGTGCGGAGGAGGAACGTGACCGGATCTTCCGCATGTCGGTGGACATGATCGCGGTGCTCGACAGCGACGGCCGCTTTCTCCGAGTTAACCCGGCGTGGCAGCGCCAGCTGGGCTACGCGGAGCAACAGCTTCTTGGGCTATCCGCCTGGAGTCTTGTGCCGCCGAAAGACCGCCCGTGGGCCATGGAACGGGCCGCTGGATCGCCTCGCGGAGACGAGGTTCGCGACCTCACCGTCCGCTTCCGCGACCGGCGCGGGCGCTACCGCTGGCTCTCGTGGACGCTGGCGCCGATCACCGAAGACGGCCTCAGCTACTGCGTGGTGCGCGACGTGACGGAGAGCATCAAGAGTCAGCACCAGATGCAAGAGATGGTTGACGTGCTGCAGGCGAACGCGGCCGCTCTCTCGGAGCAGGCCGCCGAGATGGACCGCCTCCGGCTGGAAGCCGAACACCTCGCCAACCACGACATGCTCACCGGCGCCGCCAACCGCCGCGCCTGGTTTGCGCATGCCGCGCGCACCCGCCCGACGGCCATCGCGCTGTTCGACGTCGACTTCTTCAAAGCGGTTAACGACACCTATGGCCACCCGGCCGGTGACACCGTGCTCCGCCAGGTCGCGCTGCGGCTGGAGGCTGCGCTGCCGGAAGGCGCGCTGCTGGGGCGCCTGGGCGGCGAAGAGTTCGGCATCCTGCTTTACAACCCTTTTCCCGAGGCCCATGCCACCGCCGAAGCGGCCGCCACGGCCATCGCCGCCTCGCCGATTGCCATTGAGGGCGGCGTCGCGATCAACGTCACCGTATCTGGTGGGCTCGCCCCCTGGCAGGCGGGCGCCGATTCCCGCGAGCAATCGCTGGCTCGCACCTATGAGGACGCCGACCACGCTCTGTACGAAGCGAAGGCGACCGGCCGCCAGCGCCTGGTGGTCCACACGCCGCCTCGCAGCGCCGCCGCCTGAACCGCGGCGAGGACACACGGCCGGCCGCCGTCTACTTCTTCTTCGGCGTCGGCGTCTTTGCCGGTGCAGACGAGTTCGCGCCGCCCCCAATAAGGCCGCCGAACATGCCCGTGTCGCCGCCGGCGGAGCTGCTCAGCTTGTCCAGGTCCTGGCATTCCTTGATGTCCGCCGACACCTTTTCGAGCCGATCCTGGACATCCTGGGGCAGCGGCGGGATGGCATCGTTGCCCAGGTCGTTCAGGGCAGGGTCGTCGAACTTGCCGGCCTTCAACGCTTTCGCCGCGGCATCCAGCTTCGCCGCTGCGTCGGCGTGCCACTGAGCGAGGTCTTTCGGCGGCTTCAGTGCCTTGAATTCCTGTGCAAGCCCGGCGAACGCTGGCGCCAGGTTGAGGAAAAAGGCTGCGAACACATTTCCGAAATCGTCGATGGAGGCCGGCGTTGCGGTGGTCGTTCCGGCGCCGCCCAGGTCCTTCATCATCTTGTCCACGAAATGCTGGCCGGCGAGGCAAAGCCCCTTCACGAATTCCTGATCAGACCCGGTCGCCTTGGCGCTCCCCGAACTGCCGCTGGAGCTGGAATCGCGCAATCCCGTGTCGCCCGACCTGTCGCTGCAGGCCACCAGCGGCGCCGTCCCGAGAACGAACGCCACAACAACGGGAACGACCAGGCCGCGAAACCTGAGGTTCATGACGATCTCCCTGCCCAAGGGGGTGCACCGGTCTAACCGATTATCGGCGAATTCGCCCAGCCGCCAACCGCCCGCATCCGCTCCGGTCTGGATTATAGCGCCTACGCTATCGCCAAACGATAGCGATCGTGCTATCGTGAACCGGCGTGGCGGGTTGGCTCATCCGGACGTTCACTACCGAGGCGGGCGGCAAGCCGGTGGACGACTGGATCCGTTCGCTGGAGCCGCCGGCTCGCGCCGAGGTCGCCCTCACCATCGATCTGCTTAAGGAGCACGGAATCAGCCTGGGCATGCCGTTCGCTCGACCGATGGGCGAGGGCATCTGGGAGCTTCGGGCCAGGGACTCATCCGGTATCTACCGGGTACTCTACTTCCACTGGAAGGGCCGAACGTTCGGCCTGTTACACGGCTTCTCGAAGACGACACGAACAGCCCCGAAGAAGGAGCTCGAACTTGCGAGGACCAGGCGGACAATCTGGCTCGGCCGGGCCACTACGAGAGGTTCGAAGCAGAATGGATGACTGGGACGCACTGAAGAGCGAACTGCTCAACGACCCCGCAACGCGCGAGGCATACGATGCTCGCCGGCCCGCGTACGAGATCGCCAGCAAGCTCCTCCGGTTGCGGGCGGAGCTGGGGCTGAGCCAGCGGCAGCTCGCGGCGCGAGCGCACATGACTCAACCGGAGATCGCGCGCCTCGAGTCGGGCCAGGTGCAGCCGAGTTGGGAGACGATCGCCCGGGTGCTGGCTGCTGTCGACGCCAGGATCGACATCAAAGTGCGTGACGCCACAGGCAAGCTTCTGACCCTCTCGGTGCTACCAGGACAGGCCGCGCAGCGCCCGCGCACGGCGAGGCACAGCCAGAGCGCCTAGGGCGTGACGTCGAACTTCCAGGCGACGACCTGGCGGGTCGGGACGCTCGCGTTACGCGGATCCTGGACGGCGATGGCAACGCTGTGCCGGCCAACGCTGAAGCCCTCCGCGGGTGAATAGCAGACCCGGCCGTCCTTCGGATCTGTCGTTGACTTCACAATCCAGACCAGCTTCTCGGTCACTTCAACGCCATCGAAGGCGACGCGGAACCACTGCGCGTTCTCGGGAAGGCCCTCGAAGTTGACCTGCGCGCAGAGGCCCTGCGGGTTCTGGGGGTTCGGCGAGCGCGTCTGCGCCTGCGTGACCTTCGCGCCATGAGCAGGGCTGATGGCCGTGATGTTTCCGCCCAGGACGGGCGCCGGTCCAAGCGCGCTCTGGTCGATCGTGGCGGTGGCCGCGGCCGTGCCCTGCACCGCCTGCGGTGTCTGGGATGCGATCTTGCCGGCGCTGGTTGCCGTCACGCTGTTGTTGTCGCTACAGGCGGCGGCCGCGAGCAGGAGCGGGGGAAGCGCGGCGAGCGCGAGGAAACGGAGTCGCATAGCGGCTCGAAGGTAGCATCGGGCCCCGGTGCGAACCAGCGACAGATGGGTCTTGGCTTTACCGCCCGAGAGCCTTCAGCCTCGGCTCCAGCACGTGCAAGGAGACGTTTGATGGACGAACTGACAACCGGCGAAAGCGGAGGCGAGGACGTCCGGGACGAGCTCGCCGAGCTCCGCGAGCGCCTCGCCGAACGCGAGCAGTGCGAACGCGCCGCACTCGGGCGGCTTCGCGAGGCGCTGCTCGCCAGCGACCCGGCGATTGAGCCCGAAATGGTGACCGGCGAGACGTTGGAGGCCATCGAGCGCAGCTTCGCGGCGGCGAAGCTGGCAGCGAACCGTATGCGTGAGAGCGTGCGGCGGGAGCAAGCGGCCGCGGTGCCGGCTGGCGGAGCCACGCGTTCTAGCCGGTCGCCACAGTCGGCCATCGAGAAGATCCGGGCGGGCCTCGGTGCCCGATAAGTACCCGGCGGCGGAATGGGTCCCCTGGAAGCGCGATGACGCTGAGGGCCGGCCCACGTTCTGGCCGGGCTCCTGCACTCCTGTGGCCGTCGTGCTGCACATCATGGCGGGGTCCGCGGGAACCGCGCGCCAGTGGGCAAGCCGGGGACATTACGGCGCGAGCTGGCACTTCACCGTCGGCCGCGACGGCCACGTGATGCAGCACCTGGAGCTCGACGACGCCGGTTACCAGGCGGGCATCCCTGCGTCGAACCCGGACCCGGCCTGGCCGCTCTGGCGCGGGCACGGGCAAAACGTGAACTGGTACACGCTCGGGATCGAGCACGAAGGCTTCCCCGGCGAGCCGTTCACGGCGGCGCAGGCCGAAGCGTCGCGTGCGCTCTGCCGCTGGCTCTCGGAAACGCTCGCGATCCCGTTCGACCGTCGTCACTTCCCGGCGCACGCTGAGATTGACGTCCTGAACCGGCCCAACGACTTCAATACCCCGGCACTGCGCGAGGCGCACTACCACTATCTCTTCGAGGAGGAGGAGATGACGCCAGAGGACAAGGCGAAACTCGACGCGGTTTACGAGGCGCTGGTCGGCCGCGGGAACGAGCCGGCGGGCGGCGAGCTCCTCGCCCGCTGGAATGCGAACGGCAATTCGCTCCTGCTTGGCTACCTGCGGGAGCAGGAGAAGGTGGCGGCGATGAGCTCGCGGTTGGCACATGCCGAGCGCTAGCCTGGGACGTGACACGCGGCATGCGGGCCCGTGGCCTGCGGCTACCGCTGTCACGTCTCGAAATCCACTCGTAACAACCAGGAAATCTGTTCGTAATCAGTGAGAAATCTGCCGGTAACGGGCCGCCGATAGCGTTCGGCTGACAAGGGCGTCGAGGATCTACCCGGCGCCCTCTCTCTGTGCGAAAGGGCCCCGCTGGTGCAGATCGATTCCGGAAACACCGCCTGGATGCTGATCGCGTCCGGGCTCGTCCTCCTCATGACCCCCGGCCTCGGCTTCTTCTACGGCGGCCTGACGCGCAGCAAGAACGTCCTTGGGACGATCATGCAGTCGTTCATTTCGATCAGCGTGGTCGGGCTGTTGTGGGTGGTCGTTGGCTACTCGCTTGCCTTCGGACCGGACCACATGGGTGTCATCGGCGATCTGAGCTGGTTCGGGCTCAAGCACGTCGGCGGCGCGCCGGGCGGCCCGAACGGCGCGTTCTATGGCGTGGGCGTTCCGCACGTCGTCTTCATGGCGTTCCAGATGATGTTCGCCATCATCACGCCCGCGCTTATCACCGGAGCCTTCGCCGAGCGCGCGAAGTTCGGCCCGTTCCTCGTCTTCACGGCGCTCTGGTCGCTCCTCGTCTACGTGCCAATCGCCCACTGGGTCTTCGCCTATGACGGCTGGTTGAGCGCTTTTTCCAGCGATCCGAACCACGTCCACGCAGGCGTCCGGGCGCTCGACTTCGCGGGCGGCATCGCCATCCACGTGAGCGCCGGGGCGGCCGCGCTCGCCTCGGTCTTCGTCTTCGGCCGACGCAAGGGCTACGGCGAGACACCGATGGAGCCGCACGACATCACGATGGTGATCCTCGGCGCGGCGCTGCTCTGGTTCGGTTGGTTCGGCTTCAACGCGGGCAGCGCCGGCGGCGCGAACGCACAGGCCGCGTATGCCTTTGTGAACACGGCCGTCTCCGGCGCCGCGGCCGCGCTCGTCTGGACGATCCTCGGCTGGCGGCAAAGCGGCAGCCCGAGCACGCTGGGCGCCACCGCCGGCGCCGTGGCCGGGTTGGCCGCGATCACGCCAGCCTCCGGCTACGTGGAGCCGATGGAGGCGATCGTCATCGGCCTCGTCTCTGGTGCGCTCTGCTTCTACGCCGTCCATTACCGCGCGAAGATCGGCTTCGACGACTCGCTCGACGTGGTCGGCGTGCACGGCGTGGGCGGCGCCTGGGGATCGCTCGCCGCCGGCCTCTTCGCAACCGCCGCAGTCAGCGGCATGCCGTTCGCCAACGGACTCTTCCACGGTCACGCCGCGCAGGTCTGGGACCAGGCGGTCGCCATCGGGGTTGTGGGCGCCTACTCGTTCGCCGCCACGTTCGCCATCCTCAAGGTGCTGGACCTCGTCGTGGGCATCCGCGTGAGCGAGGCGGAAGAGGAGCTTGGCCTGGACATCACCCAGCACGGCGAGCGGGCGTACACCTCCGACGAATCGGGCGTCCCGCTCACGCCCGGAGCCGTGCTCCCCGCGCCCCCGGTGACGTACACTGCGGCGGTCAACGCAACGGGGAAGGCAGGCTAGGCCCCGCGGCGACGGCCAGCCCGCGAGCCAGGAGCACCGATGAAGAAGGTTGAGGCGATCATTCGCCCGGAGAAGCTGCACGAGGTGAAGGACGCCCTCGACGACCTCGGCTTCCACGGGATGAACTTCACCCAGGTAACCGGCCGCGGGGCCCAGCGCGGCATCGTTCACCAGGGCCGAGGCGGCGAAACCGTCACGGTCGATCTTCTACCGAAGGTCAAGCTCGAGATCGTCGTCCAGGACGCAGCCGTCGACCAGGTGATCCAGGTCATCGTCCGCGCCTCGCGCACGGGGAACATCGGCGACGGGAAGATCTTCGTCGTTCCGGTGGAAGACGCGATCCGCGTGCGCACGGGCGAGCGCGGCGACGCGGCGATCTGAGGGCTCGCACGGCGAGGCTTCGACGGGCGGCTTGAGCCCCTGGCGCCCGCGAAACCTGTTCGTAACAGCCGTGCAATCGTGCGGAAACAGCCGGCCCCTACCGTCGGGACGAACAGCGATCCGGCGGCAACGGCCGTTCCGATGGTGGCGAGCGTTCGTGAGGAAGATGGCCCGATGCCCTCGTTCCCGTAACACGAACTTCACACGCGCGGGATTCCCGTGACCGTGAAAACCATCACAATGGCCCTACCGCAATCCAAGTCAAGACAGCGAGGAGTAACCGCGTGGTCCCACAAGATCGAAGCCCTGAAGGCCTGAAGAAATTCTGCGCCGACAACAACATCCGGTTCGTCGACGTGAAGTTTGTCGACCTGTTCGGGCTGTGGCAGCACATCACCCGCCCGATCCACGAACTCAACGACTGGTCGGCCTACGAGCGCTCGCCCTGGCGCGCCGGCTACGGCTTCGATGGCTCGAGCATCCGCGGGTTCCAGAAGATCGAGGAGTCCGACATGCTCCTCGTCCCGGACCCGGACAGCGCGATGATCGACCCCGCGATCGAGATGCCGACCCTCTCGGTCATCGCGAACGTCGAGGATCCGGTGACCCGCGAACCGTACTCGCGCGATCCGCGCTATGTGGCCGCGAAGGCCGAGCAGTACGTCAAGGATTCCGGCGCCGGCGACACCGTCTACATCGGCCCGGAGCTCGAGTTCTTCGTCTTCGACGACGTGCGCTTCCACTCGGACCAGCACTCGGCGTCCTACTCGGTCGACTCGAACGAAGGCATCTGGAACAGCGGCAAGGACATGGGCGGCTCGAACCTCGGTTACCGGCCGCGCTACAAGGAAGGCTACTTCCCGGTTAGTCCGCACGACACGCAGACCGACCTGCGCAATGAGATGGTGGCAACCCTCGAGGATTGCGGCGTCCAGATCGAGTTGCACCACCACGAGGTCGCGACCGCCGGGCAGGCGGAAATCGATATGCGCTTCGACACGCTCCGCAAGATGGCGGACAAGTCGATGCTCTACAAGTACATCGTCAAGAACGTCGCCAAGCGCCACAACAAGGTCGCGACGTTCATGCCGAAGCCGCTCTTTGCCGACAACGGCTCGGGGATGCACACGCATCTCTCGATCTGGAAAGACGGCACCAACCTCTTCGCCGGCAACGAATACGGTGGCGTCTCAAAGATGTGCCTGGCATACATCGCCGGCCTTGTCCGGCACGGCAAGGCGCTCATGGCCATCTGCGCGCCGACGACGAACAGCTACAAGCGGCTGGTCCCCGGCTATGAGGCGCCCGTGAACCTGGTCTATAGCGCTCGCAACCGCTCGGCAGCCTGCCGCATCCCGGTGGTCAGCCCCGACCCGCGCCAGAAGCGCGTCGAGTTCCGGCCACCGGACCCGGCGGCAAACCCCTATCTCGCGTTCTCCGCG